>DAOWFN010000072.1 GCA_030637945.1 Gammaproteobacteria bacterium | reverse complement strand
TATATCGCTATCACATTTTGACTCGATGAATGATATCGCAGACCACTGTACTACCTGTCATAAATGTTTACCTCCCTGCCCGGTTAACATCGACTTTGGTGATGTTTCTATAAACATGCGCCAGTTATTAACCAGACATGGTAAGAAAAACAGCCCGCTTGGTGCCAGAGCGGCTATAACGTTTCTTAATGTTAAAAACCCTTTTACCGTAAAAGTACTACGCACGATCCTGGCACGTGGTGGCTTTAAGGCTATTAATATAGGGCACTTTTTTGCCAAAAATTTTGGCCTGTTAGGCAAGAAAAATCGTATACCTCCAAGTACCACGGGTGCAGTAAATCAAGTCGAACAGATCGTTAATCTCGTGCGCAGTCCTGTTCGGGTTGAAGTTCCCAGGAAAACCAGCCGTGCGCTGCTGGATCTTGAAGATACAAATTATGTTTCTATCATAAGAAACCCTGAGCTCAACCACGACAATTCTGATGCTGTTTTTTATTTTCCTGGCTGTGGATCAGAACGACTGTTTAGTCAGGTCGGCATGGCTACGATGAATATGCTTTATGAGGCAGGTGTACAAACTGTTTTACCTCCAGGCTATCTGTGTTGCGGTTATCCACAAAGTTCTGCAGGGCTACAGAGTAAAAGCCTGTCGATAACAACAGAAAATCGCGTTTTGTTTCACCGTATCGCTAACACGCTTAATTATCTGGACATTAAGACAGTGATCGTTTCTTGCGGTACCTGCATGGATCAATTACTGAAATATGAATTCGAAAAAATATTTCCTGATTGTCGTTTACTGGACATTCACGAATACTTGATGGAGAAAGATATAACTCTGAAAAATATTAGCAACAGTGAATATATCTACCATGACCCTTGTCATACACCGATGAAACAATACGAGCCGATAAAAGTCGCTTCAAAATTGTTAAATAAAAAAGTAGCTAATAGTGACCGTTGTTGTGGTGAAGCCGGTACACTCGGAACAGCCCGACCAGACATCGCTGATCAGCTGCGTTATCGTAAACGCGAAGACCTTAAGCAGAATATCGAAAATATCACAGGGCAAAACAAAGTAAAAAAAGATGAAGTTAAATTACTAACTTCCTGCCCGGCCTGTCAACAAGGGTTATCTCGATATGCTGACGACACAGGATTAAAAACTGATTACATCGTCGTCGAGATGGCGAATCAGTTACAGGGCAAAGACTGGGAAAAACAATTTATTCAGAAAGCGACTAATGGTGGTATTGAGAAGGTTTTGCTTTAAAGATAAAAACAATGTGTCCACAGATGAACGCAGATGAACACGGATAAGGTCAAAACATTTCAAAGGCAGACAGGGTGTGAAGCGAGCAATCCATCTGGTTTTCGTTGTTAATTTAAAGTGTTGTTTTTTATCTGTGTTCATCTGCGTTCATCTGTGGATGATTAACTTTTAAGCTTTATTCAAAACACCATCTTCCAGCGTATAAACCGAATCCATACGCTCTGCGATCTTCAGATCATGCGTCACGATGACCAATGACGTGTTGTATTCTTTATTCAAATTGATAATAAGGTCTATCGCCGCTTCAGCATTTTTTCTGTCCAGATTTCCTGTGGGCTCATCAGCAAGTATACATTCTGGTTGATGGATGAGTGCTCGAGCGATAGCCGCACGCTGTCTTTCACCGCCAGATAATTCACTCGGTTTGTGCTGTATACGATGGCTCAGACCAACATCGTCTAATACTTTTTCTGCACTTTTTGTTGCCTGCTGAACGGTACTGCCTTTTATCAATAAGGGCATCGCAACATTTTCCAGTGCGGTAAATTCCGGCAATAGATGATGAAATTGGTAGATAAAACCAAAATGTTTATTTCTGACCGTGCAACGCTGCTTTTCACTTAATTTATGAACATCGACATCATTTAATAAAACCTGCCCACTGTTAGGCTCATCAAGACCACCTAAGATATTTAATAAGGTGGTTTTTCCTGAACCGGATGAACCGATAATGGCAGATGTTTCACCATGGTCTAATGTGAACGTAATGTCATTTAACACGTGTAGATCATTACGCTTGCCATCATGAAATATTTTTGAAATATTTTTAGCGTTCAACATAACAGCTTACTCATAACGTAATGCTTCAGCAGGCAGCGTACGAGACGCACGCCAGGCAGGATAAATAGTCGCTAAAATAGTCACTGAGAATGCAGATAATGCATAGGTAAGCACTTCACTGACTTTAACATCGGCAGTTATGTCGCTTATGTAGTAGACATCACTGGGGAGGAAATCTGTACTAAATAAATGTTCTAACCAGGATACTATTTCAAAAACATTGAGTGCAACCGGCACCCCTGCACCGACGCCGATCATGGTTCCGAACAAGCCAATAAAGGCACCCTGGATAATAAAGATAACCATAATGCTCGATGGACGCATGCCGAGCGCCCGTAATATAGCAATATCTGACTCTTTATCTGTAACCGTCATCATCAAAGTAGACACAATATTTAATGCGGCCACAGATACCATCAACAGTAAAATAATGAACATGACTGTTTTTTCCGTCTGTAAAGCCCTGAAGAAATTTTTATGCTGCTTGGACCAGTCTTTTACCCAGTAGTCTTCACCAAAATCCTTTTCTATCTCTCGCGTTATACGTGGCGCTTCAAATAGATCGGTGAGTTTCAAACGGACGCCATTTACTTTGTCTTTATAGCTGAAAAGCTTGGCAGCATCTTCGATGTGCATGTATGCCATCGCCGCATCAAATTGATGCATGCCGACTTCAAATACACCGACGATGCGAAAGCGCCGTAATCTCGGCATAACGCCTACTGCAGTTATGCTTGCCTGTGGTGTAATTACTGTGATGCGATCACCTTCGTATACGCCGAGCGTGTTAGCCAGTTCCCGGCCAACAACCAGACCATATTCACCTGCTTTTAGGTCAGTCAGACTGCCTGATATCATTTTTGATTCGACCAGTGATACTTTGCTTTCCATCTCAGGTTGTATACCACGGATCAATGAGCCACTGACTCGCCTGCCACTGGACAACATGACTTCTTTTCTTATGTAAGGAGCCGCTGCAACCACTTCGCTGTTTTGTTTAGCCTTTTTTATGGTTGCAGGCCAGTCGTGCAGGTAGCCATCATAACCACTGATGGTTGCATGTGAAGTCATGCTCAAAGTGCGGTCGCGTAATTCGTTACCAAAACCGTTCATTACAGAAAGCACGACGATAAGTGCAAACACACCTAGTGCGACGCCGGCGATAGATATAAAAGCGATAAAAGAGACAAAGTGATTTTTACGTTTTGCACGGATGTAACGCAAACCAATAAATAGTTCTTTAGGTTGAAACATGGAGAGTTCTTAGACCTTACTGGAAATTATGCGAAGAGCCCTGGTTATCGGACTTAACTCTACGCTGCAACCAGGCTTAGCGTAGAAACAAATACGGCAGTAGAATATCATTTTATCTTGATAAGATTCTTTTCTTCTAAATCGTTAATTAAAAGTTTCGTCAGATCTACGATAAGTTCATCGACAGACTCTGGTGAAAAAGTACGGCTACGTGCAGTCCAGACTAACTCTTCAGTTTTTACATCGTACAAGTTAGTCTCAAGTGTATATGTCTCATGAGTCGTGTAATACCCTGGATTATGTACATAAGTATTTACATGTGGATAGTAACTATATAGTCCCCCATAGTGACCGCCCCGGTAATAGCCGCCACCGTAACCGCCGTAGCCGTAACCTGCTGCTGGTCGATAAATCGTTTCTTCATCAACAGCCACCATATGGGTGACGATGACAGCATCGATCTCGAGTCCATCGATTGCTTTAAGGACTGTTTTCCGATCTATTTTTTCATTACTCTTGATTAAGGTATAACTTGCTTCACCTTCTATACCATGGCTCTTTAATTCTTCAACGAAATGGCTCTCATAAGCACGCCGGCTTTGCTCGCTGTCAGCGATGCCGATAATCAACAGATCATCGTACGACTTCGTATGGTTAGGTTCGACCCAGGATTGTGAGATTTTAGTATTCGCACATGAAGAAAGCAGAAAAGTCACACCGGACAATAAAACTATTTTACATATGTGTCGATTAAACAAGTCCATACTCAGTTCCTTCAGGGTTATTTTTATATATACGATGCATGATAACAACTGCACCCCAAAACACAATGGCTAATTAAATTACAGTCAAATACCAGGGCACCTCTGATTAATTATCATAAATTCTGGCGCTGCTCAAAAGACAGCATCAAGGCATTGCTTTGAAAGCATGCTTATTGCATGGTAAAAAGCAATAACGCGGAGGCTGTCTTTTGAGCAGCGCCCCACAGGGCAGAC
>DAOWFN010000155.1 GCA_030637945.1 Gammaproteobacteria bacterium | reverse complement strand
GGCACATGTCATGTTTGGTGGCCTCACCCACGCACCTGCCGTCGACCTCTGTAAAAAACTCGTTGAGATAACACCGGATAAACTCGACACTGTCTTTCTTACCGATTCAGGCTCTGTTTCTGTTGAAGTCGCCATGAAAATGGCGATCCAGTACTGGCAGGCAAAACAGCAATTGAAAAAACAAAAATTCATCAGTTTGAGAAACGGTTATCACGGAGATACCTTAGGCGCTATGTCTGTCTGTGATCCAATCACCGGCATGCATACCTTGTTTGCTGATGTTCTGGCAAAAAATTACTTTACACCATCACCTGGGTGCGCATTTGATGAACCCTGTGATGAGAAACATCTTGACGATTTAAATAAGACATTAGCCACACACCATGACAGCATTGCTGCACTTATCCTTGAACCCATAGTGCAAGGCGCTGGCGGCATGAAATTTTATTCTGCCGATTATCTGAAACAGGCTAAATCGTTATGTGAAAAATATAATGTTTTGCTGATAGCCGATGAAATAGCGACCGGGTTTGGTCGCAGCGGAAAGTTATTTGCCTGTGAACATGCTGGCATTTCTCCTGATATCATGTGCGTTGGGAAATCACTCACCGGTGGCTACCTGACGCTGGCCGCCACACTATGCAGTAAAGACATCAGCGATATCATCAGTAACAATTCTCCCAATGCATTTATGCACGGACCAACCTTCATGGGGAATCCTTTGGCCTGCGCTACAGCATTGGCAAGTATTCAGCTACTTCAGAATTCAGATTGGCAAGCGAATGTTCAGATGATTGAACAATTTCTAACGAAAGGACTCGAACAGTGCAAGCAACTAAACGATGTTGTCGATGTACGTGTACTAGGCGCGATAGGTGTCGTTGAATTAAAAAATGAAGTCAATATGCCAAAAATTCAGCAGGCATTTGTAGACGCTGGCGTCTGGATCCGTCCCTTCGGTAAATTAATTTACTTGATGCCACCCTACATCATTAAAGAACATGAAATAAAGACCTTAACTAATGCAATTTTTGATGTAATTAACAATGAAAAACACCGATAATTTTCATATACTCACACTGAAAATGATACTTAAAATATTCACATCTCACGGCTTTGCAGGACACAACCATCGAAGCTAACAAATCACTTTGCCGGCCTCTATTTCTGTCGCTTACTGCCGTTATCGCAGGCATTATATTCATTTTTAATGTGCTGCCAAAATTGAGTACACTGACACTGCTAGAACAGATCAAAAGCGATGGCCAACTGATTGTCGTCACTAGAAACAGCCCAACAACATACTACGAAGATGTTGACGGCCCTGCCGGGCTTGAATATGAGATGGCAAAAATGTTTGCCGATGAACTTGGCGTGGAACTGACGTTATTAATTCCTGAAACGCTCAATGACCTACTCAATCAAATATCCAACAATACTGCTCATATTGCTGCTGCTGGCTTAACCATCACCAATGATCGACAAAAGATATTTCAATTCTCCCCTCCGTATCAGGAGATAACCGAGCAACTAATTTACAACATCGCCAATAGACGCCCAAGAAACTTAACGCAGATTGGCGGTGGTACTTTAGAGGTCGTAGCCAACTCTAGTCACGAAGAAAGATTAAAATATCTAAACGATATCGTCCCTGACTTGAACTGGAAATCAAACCACGAACTAGAGAGTGAGGAACTATTAGAAATGGTTTCTGAGGATATTATCGAATACACCATCGCCGATTCCAACACCCTGTCGTTGAACCAGCGCTTTCACATCAACTTACGTGCCGCTTTTGATGTCAGTGAACCACAGCTTCTCGCCTGGGCTCTACCTAAATCAGAAGACAACAGCCTGTTCCTTGCCGTCGAACAATTCTTCAATAAAATAAAAAATAATGGCGAATTAATCCGGGTGATCGAACGCAACTATGGCCACGTAGAAGACTTTGATTATGTAGGAACAAAAATATATCGGCGCCACATAGAAACAAGACTGCCAGAATACCAGACACTTTTTGAAGAAGCCGCCTCAGAACAAAACGTAGACTGGCGACTGATCGCAGCCATGGGTTATCAGGAATCCCATTGGGATCCCAACGCCATATCACCTACCGGTGTGCGAGGCATTATGATGCTGACATTAAAAACCGCAAAAGACCTCGATGTAAAGGATCGACTTGACCCTGAAAGCAGCATTTCAGGCGGCACTCGCTACTTCAAACAAACAAAAGAACGTATCGATAAGAGTATCCCGGAGCCTGACCGCACGTGGATGGCGATGGCTGCATATAATGTAGGTTTTTATCATTTGCAAGATGCAAGAGAGATAACGGGAAAATTAAATAAAAACCCTAATCGATGGATTGATGTTAAGCAAGCGCTGCCTCTGCTGGCGAAGAGAAAATGGTACAAAGAAACTCGTTTTGGATACGCCAGGGGCTGGGAACCCGTACGCTATGTTGAGAATATCCGCAGTTATTACGACATTCTAAAATGGGTAGATGAAAGCAATACTGTGACCACACCTGTGCCCAAAGAATTTTTAAAGATACCCAAAAGCCTGTAACAATATGGCTTGTAATAACTCTTTATTAAAGTACATCAAACAACTAATCACTCGACATCTTTGTTAACTGAAATTAACTTTTCAATTTTTCTGCCGGTAAAAAACACCAGCAGAATGCTCCACTCTTTCCAGATTGCCAATAGACGACATAAGGATATGATTACTACCTGTGAGCAAGATGCCGCCTGGTTTCAAGAGGTCAGAACATTGCCGAAGAGTAGCGTTCTTTATGTCGTTCGAAAAATAAGCCAGTGCTTCTGGACAAACAATTAAATCCATCTGCCCAAGAGACTGAAAATCTTCCGTTAGATCACATTCACTAAAACTAATTTTCTGGCGAATTTTTTCCTTGATCTGCGACTCACCTGTTTTATCGTTAAATGAGGTAAAAAGTTTTTTGTATTCCTCACTTAGACCTGCCATCTGCTGTTTATTATATATTCCTGACTCAGCATGTTTTATATCTGTCGTCGAAATATCAGTAGCGATAAACTGAACATTTTTAGCCTCGTTATTTTTATGCAGATACTCTTCCATTTCCATGACCACCGCATATGCAAACTGCCCTTGTCCACAACCAACAATCCAAACTCTCGCATCCTCGGGCAATTGTGAAAAAATGTAATTATTTAAAACATCCTTGATTTCTCCGCTCAAATTCCAGTTCATCTGAGTTTGCGATACGACGTCGAACACCACCGCTCTTATGTCTTCGGACTGACTATCGCCAAGAATATTTGCCAATGAAGATAAAGAATCAAGTTTATAAGTTGTCAGTAATGGAGTGATTCTTGCTATCAGACTGTTTCGCTGCTCATCCGGCACAACGATGCCCAGGGTATTTTGCAGGGTTATCAGTAATGATTCAAAATCATCAATATTATGTGAAACGTTAGATGGCATACACAGACCTTCAAAGAGAGTAATAAAAGCTCACTCTAAAGAATAGAAGGAATTCACCAAACTTCAATTAACAGCGTATTTTGAGTGCACGAATTCGTTAATAATTGTGTCGGAGTGACTTATTTTCAACAGGCTTGAACAATTCTCTACTTTTTAGTTTTTTACTGCCAAGGTGGTGGCTAATAATAAATCGCATTAATTGCTTCAGCTCAGCCAGATGTGATGGGTTTTTAGATATTGCCTGATAATGACTATTTTTTAGAGCCAGTAAACAGGCACCTGATATCTGCGGCACAGACGCGCCCTCGCTATCTCTGCTCTTTACAGCCCCATGCTCAAGAAAATAGCAATATACTTCATCTGCCACTATAGCTTTACCGGTATCGGCTTCAGCGTTCAAATTAAGGCCGAAACCAAGCATTTCCAGTAATTTGGTTTCAAACTGGCGTAACGATATCTCAAGATTATCTTCATTTTCAAGCAAATAGAGACAATGGTGATAATGCTCAAACACATCTTCATGGACATCATCCTTATGTAACATATACATCAATAACTCGTTGATATACATAGCAGAGAGTAATGATTTATTTTTAAGGGTCGGTGCTTTCAGGTCAGCTCTTTCTACGCTTTTCAGGTAAGGCATTGCAGCTTTACCCTGCCAACTGATTACCAGCGGAGTAAACAGCATCAAGTTACCGGCTATTTTTGAACGCGCACCTCGTGCACCTCTTGCCATCAGTGACAGGCGACCATGATCCTTAGTTAAAACTTCCAGGATACTACTTGTTTCTCGATAAGCACGTTTATGCAAGATGTATGCAATCTGCGTGTTAACTACTTTCATCTTTTAGAATTATTCGCCATAACCTAAACCACGAAGCGCACGTTCATCGTTTGACCAGCCTTCGCGAACTTTCACCCAAAGATTCAAATACACCTTGGTTTCAATCATTTTACTGATATCTTCACGTGCTTTCGTTCCAATACTTTTTAGCCTGCTGCCTTTTTTACCAATAATAATGGCTTTCTGGCCTGCGCTTTCAACATAAATTGTAGCGTGAATATGAACTATATCTTCATCTTCTTCATACTTATCGATGCTAACTGTCGAGGTATAAGGCAACTCCTGTCCCAATTCGCGTATTAATTTTTCACGAATAATTTCAGAAGCTAAAAAACGCATACTTCGATCGGTAACCTGGTCGTCCGGATAAACATGTTCACCTTCAGGAATTAAAGGTGCTAATTTCTGCTCCAGAGTCTCCACATTAATTCCACTTAATGCAGAAACCGGGATGATCTCTGAAAAATCATAATGCACTGACAATTCGTCGATCAGAGGTAACAGCTCTTTTTTGCTAGCAAGCTTGTCAATTTTATTTATAACCAGCACAACAGGACAACTGACTGTTTTAAATTTTTCGACAATAGCCCTATCTTCTTCAGTCCAGTTTTTTGCCTGAACCACAAAAAGGATGACATCAACATCGTTTAATACTGAAGTCGCCGCACGATTCATATATTTATTGATTGCCGTACCACGACGCTGATGAATACCGGGAGTATCTACATAAATCGTTTGAATATTATCCGTCGTTTTTACGCCAAGAATTTGATGGCGGGTCGTCTGAGGCTTACGTGAGGTAATACTCAATTTCATACCAAGGATATGATTAAGCAAAGTTGACTTGCCTACATTAGGCCGTCCTACTATTGCAACATAACCACAGCGTTGATTTAAATCTGTCACTTTGATTTACGACTATAGTGGTTTTCGACTTCAGCAATGGCTTTTTCTGCCGCAATTTGCTCAGCTTTACGACGGCTTTTCCCTTCACCGGTAACTTTGATATCCATTTTTTCGATACTACACCTCACATGAAAAACCTGGGCATGAGCCTGACCTGTTATATTAATCACCTGATAATCAGGCAATGCAAAACGACGTGATTGCAATAACTCCTGCAACCGGGTTTTAGGATCTTTTAAACTTTGCAGGTCAGCCGGCGACGCGAACCTTTTTGCATATAAACGAACAATTAAGTCACGGCATACATCAAAACCGCCATCACTATAAACCGCGCCTAAAATACTTTCTACCGCATCCGCAAGAATAGATGGCCGTCGGAAGCCACCACTTTTAAGCTCACCAGAGCCCAACCGGATAACCTCACCCAGATCCAGCTGGTTTGCTATTTCAGCCAGCGATTCCTTATTCACGAGGTTAGCACGCAGACGACTCAGGTCACCTTCCTGAACATCTGAATATTGCTTGAACAATTCATCCGCGATGACGAAATTCAAAATCCCATCACCGAGAAATTCGAGGCGTTCGTTATTTTTAGCCGCATAACTCCTATGTGTTAACGCTTCATTTAATAACTCAACATTATCGAATGAGTACCCTAGCTTATCAAGCAACGAAGCAATAGCTTTAGGCTGCGCCATAAAAAATACTCAGCATATTATTTACGCGCTGATACTTTAGCTTCGTGTCTAAAATTAACAATATATTCGAGATTTCCTATCAATTTACCACGTGGCTCATATTCGATAATCACAACATGTTCACCACGGCCGCTTTTAATGCTGATATGTTTAGCAGTTACTGTATAAATACTATTGATACTCAAACGTTTAGCAACTACATTTTTTAGATTATACGGCGTCAGACCTTTCAGATTATTATCGGTTGATAATGCAGCCATGACCTGCTTGACACTATGATCGGTCATATATACAGGTAAAACATTCATCGCTATTACGATCTGAAATAATAAAAAAACGATAATGACAAGCCAACTGATCAAGGTTAATCCTTTCTGGTTTGTTATGGGATTTGTCATGGGTCTT
>DAOWFN010000016.1 GCA_030637945.1 Gammaproteobacteria bacterium | reverse complement strand
GATATGCGTTAGATCGTTCATCGCGTAGAAATCCAGACGCAGAACGATACCGAAACGATCGCGCAGCGGTGAAGTCAATGAACCCGCACGCGTGGTTGCGCCAACCAGGGTAAAGGGTGGCAGATCAAGTTTGATAGAACGCGCTGCAGGACCTTCGCCGATCATGATATCCAGCTGATGATCTTCCATCGCCGGATACAAAACCTCTTCCACAACCGGACTTAAACGATGAATTTCATCGATAAACAAGACATCATGCGGTTCAAGATTGGTCAACAATGCCGCCAGGTCGCCCTGTTTTTCCAGAACAGGGCCCGAAGTCGAGTGCAGTGTAGCGCCCATTTCATTTGCAACAATGTGCGCCAGCGTGGTCTTACCCAGACCCGGCGGACCAAAGAAAAGAATGTGATCTAAAGCTTCATTGCGCGCTCTGGCGGCAGGGATAAAAATATCCAGCTGTTCAGTAACAGCAGGCTGTCCGCGGTAATCTTTTAAATGCTGCGGGCGAATAGCACGATCAACCGCGATCTCACCTTCAATGCTTTCTGCCGATAAAACTGGGTTCTCGCTCATTTAAGCGCTCCCCTGTAAAGCAGACCGAATAATTTCTTCTGTTGATTTACCATCGACATCCATCGCACGAATCATCTGGCTTGCCTGTTGTGCTTTGTAACCTAAAGAAATCAATGCACTTACCGCATCATTCACTGGATTCGCCCGTTTTTCTATCGTTGCAGGCGCACCGGGCAATTTAATAGAATCGTCTTTTTCAAGACGGTCTTTCAATTCGACCACCAAACGCTCAGCCGTCTTCTTACCGACGCCGGGTAATTGGGTCAGCGCTTTACTGTCACCCTCTAAAATACAGCGTGAGAAATCCTCGGCACTCATTCCAGAGAGAATCGCCAATGCGAGTTTGGGGCCAACGCCGCTAATTTTTATCAGCGTGCGAAACATCAATCGCTCGGACTGTGAAAAGAACCCGTATAGCAGCTGTGCATCTTCACGCACAACCAAATGTGTGTGCAGGATGATGGTCTCACCGCATTCCGGCAAGTTATAAAACGTGGACATTGATGCTTCAAGCTCATAACCCACACCCTGCACATCAATCAATATGGCTGGCGGCTGTTTCTCCAGCAAGACCCCTTTTAAACGTCCGATCATCGTCGCTTCATCTCCATCGACCACCCCGGACCCTGGTTGCTATTCCCAGGCTTCTCACATGCATATGGTTGGCGTGACACATGGCGATTGCCAGGCCATCCGCCTCGTCACTCTGTGGCGAAAAATCGAGTTTTAGCAGTAATTTCATCATCTGTTGAATCTGTTCTTTATCCGCCGAGCCATTCCCTACGACCGCTTTTTTGATCGCACGCGGAGTGTATTCTCCAATATCCAGCTTTGCATTGGTGCCTGCACAGATCGCCGCTCCGCGTGCCTGGCCAAGCTTAAGTGCTGAATCGACATTTTTATTGACGAACACCTGTTCGATTCCCATGAGCTGCGGCTGCCATTTTTCTATGATGAGACTGATTTCATTAAAAATCATACCCAGACGTTCGGGCAGTTCATCACCAACGATTTTCACAAAACCGCTGGTCACATAACGATGCCGTATTCCATCACTATCGATCACACCATAACCAGTACAGCGAGAGCCGGGATCAATACCGATGATGCGTGTTTTTTCAGTCACTTAATTTAGTGTAATTATTATCTAAGTCAGGCAGAGTCTACCATTGAGAGAGGCTGTCGGCTAAGGGTTTTGATTTATAGATATTGACGGCTTTTTTGGATTTTTACCCTGCTTTTCACAGCATGATAACTGTGCTGCCTAAATGGCTTGTTTAAGGTGGAAGGAAAGACGAAAAGCAGGGTAAAAATCTAAATAAGTCGTAAATAGATAAAATAGATTCCGGCTAGAAACCTACCGGAATGACGGAAATGAACTAAGCCGGCTCGGCATCCAGCAATGGCGTCGTGGTCTCCTGGTCGAACTTACCGGTACGCAAAAATATCACCACCTCCTTGGCAACCGGTGTCGACATCAACATACCCGAGTGACTCACTCGCATCACGATTGAATCCGTCGCGCCTTTGAGCTCGGTTTCTTCGACAGAGACCGTGCCATCATGCGGTAAATCCGGTCCGCCGGTAATCAGCCCAATGCCTATGGGGATGTCACCGGCAATAACGCCAATATCCTGCCATCCCTTCCACTCAGGAACATCACCCGTCAAACCATTCACATGACTCTGCCCCAACATCCATCGTGTCATCGGGTTTGCACGCATACGCTTACCAACCGCGCTGCCGTTAACCGGTGAGGCCATCAATACCACGCGACCTTTTTTAGCAAAAGGAAACTGATCGAATAGATGCAGGGTGATAATACCGCCAAAACTATGCGCCACGATATTGATAGCAGGGGCATCAATTTTTTCGATAAACCGGTGAAGTTTTACGGCGATATCTGCGGGTGATTTGCCCCAGACATGATAATTAAACATATGGCATTCATAACCGGCTTTTCTGAAATGATTGCGAAGTTTTAGCAGGTCGACACTACCCACACTCCACAGGCCATGCACTAATACGATAGCTTCACGCATTGGTGTAACTTAAGTAGATATTAAGGGGAGACATCCAGCATACGATCAAGTGCCAATTTTGCCTGTTTGGCAACATCAACCGGCACGCTAATTTGATTAACCACATGACCATCGACCAGATTCTCCAGCACCCAGGCCATGTGCTGCGGATCGATGCGAAACATGGTGGAACACATGCACACATTGGGTGACATGAAATGAACGTTTTTGCCTTCATGTTTAAACTGTTCATGCAGTCGATTAACCAGATTTAATTCTGTAGCAACCAGCCATCTTGTACCTGGTTCGGCATCAGCAACGGTTTTTATTATATATTCTGTAGAGCCAATATAATCAGATTTCTGGCAGACTTCAAATGGGCTTTCAGGATGAGAGATAACTTTCGTTTCAGGATATTTTTGTTTGAAGTTATCGATCTGTTCCGGCTGGAACATCTGATGAACTGAGCAAAAACCTTTCCACAAAATTATTTTTGCGTTTTTAATCTGCTCTACGCTTAAACCGCCGCATGGTTTATCATAATCCCATACCACCATTTCATCGAGTGGTATATCCATGGTGAACCCGGTATTACGTCCTAGATGCTGATCAGGAAAAAACAGTACTTTTTCTTTTTGTTTAAAACTCCACTCGAGCACATGCCGCGCATTGGTCGAGGTACACACGATACCGCCATGTTCGCCGCAGAAGCCTTTCAAGTCTGCTGCAGAATTGATATAGGTTACCGGCGTAACCATTTCTTCTACATCCAGGATTTCTGATAATTCCTGCCACGCACGTTCAACATTCTGCAGATCTGCCATATCGGCCATCGAACAACCTGCAGACATATCCGGCAAGATTGCGACCTGCTCAGGACGCGACAAAATATCGGCAACTTCTGCCATAAAATGCACGCCACAAAAGACAATGTAGTCTGCTTTAGATGCCGCTGCCTGACGCGATAACTTTAAGGAGTCACCGGTAAAATCGGCGTGCCGAAAAACTTCATCGCGCTGATAGTGGTGGCCTAAAATAACCAGGCGCTCACCTAATACTTCACGCGCACGCAATATGCGTGATTCACAATCATCATCGTCAAGCAGCGTATATGGTTGTATTGCAGCACTCATATTTTATTTACCTGTCATCCTGAATAGTGAAAGATATTATCACTAGCGCCCTATAATTCAGACATGAGATCCTTCACCATCGTTCAGCATGACAATTAATTTTTATTCACTATCCTCAACTTTTTCCACTCTACGTAATTTGAGATTTAACTCACGCAGTTGCTTATTCGAAACTTCTGCCGGTGCAGACGTTAACAGGCAAGCTGCTGACTGTGTTTTAGGAAATGCCATCACGTCGCGAATAGAACTTGCGCCACTCATCAGCATAACCAACCGGTCTAAACCAAAAGCCAGACCTGCATGCGGCGGACAGCCATATTTAAGTGCGGTTAACAAGAATCCAAATTTTTCTTCTGCTTCTTCTTCTGAGATACCTAAGATATCAAACACGGCTTTCTGCATATCAGTCTTGTAGATACGTTCAGAACCTCCGCCTAGTTCAGTACCATTGAGCACCATATCATAGGCGCGTGACAGTGCATCGCCAGGGTCTGCCTTTAATGCTTCTGCCGAATCAAACGAAGGCGCGGTGAACGGGTGATGCAGAGCCGTCCAGTTGCCTTCGCTGTTTTTCTCAAACATCGGGAAATTAACGACGAACAATGGCTGCCACGAATCATCGACCATATCTAAATCATGACCCAGTTTGACACGTAAGGCACCGATCGATTCATTCACAACATTGGTATCACCCGCGCCAAAGAACAAAATATCACCTGACTGGGTACCGGTTTTTTCGATGATAGCAGTGAGCACATCATCAGGTAAGAACTTTACGATGGGTGACTGCAGACCATCACGACCGCCATCCACATCGTTCACTTTTATCCATGCCAGACCTTTCGCACCGTAACGACCGACAAACTCTGTGTATTGATCAATTTGTTTACGGGATAGCCCAGCACCTCCGGGGGCACGCAAAACGACGATGCGGCCGTCTGGATCATTCGCCGGACCGGAAAAGACTTTAAACTCGACGTCTTTCATGACATCAGCCAGGTCGACCAGTTCCAGCGAAATACGCAGATCCGGTTTATCTGAGCCGTATCGCAGCATAGCTTCACTATGATCCATACGCGGGAACGGATTTGGTAGTTCGACATCGAGCACTGATTTAAACAGGCCGCGTATCAATCCTTCCATCGCTTCCATCACGGCATTCTCATCCATAAAAGTGGTTTCGATATCTATCTGGGTAAATTCCGGCTGGCGATCAGCACGCAGATCCTCATCACGAAAACAGCGCACGATCTGATAATAACGGTCCATGCCCGACATCATCAGCAGCTGTTTAAATAACTGTGGCGATTGAGGCAAGGCGAAGAAACTGCCCTGATGGGTACGGGAAGGCACCAGGTAATCACGCGCACCTTCAGGTGTTGCCTTGGTCAGCATTGGTGTTTCGATATCCCAATAACCTTCTTCTTCCAGATGATTGCGGATGTAACGCGTCACCTGGCTGCGCATGCGCATGCGCTCTTTCATCTCATCACGGCGCAGATCGATATAACGATATTGCAGACGCAGGTCATCGTGCACGCCAGTATCATCAAGCTGGAATGGCGGTGTTTCAGAGGCATTGAGCACCTGCAGATCCAGGCCCAGAATCTCAATTTTACCGGAGGTCAACTCTGGATTAATCGTACCCTCAGGACGTGAACGTACTCGACCGGTAACACGCAAAACATATTCATTTCGAACATGCTCAGCAATCTCGAATATCTCAGCACGATCAGGATCAAACACTACCTGCACCAGACCTTCACGGTCACGCAGATCAATAAAAATAACACCGCCGTGGTCTCGGCGACGATTGACCCAACCACAGAGGGTGACTTCTTGGTCAAGGAATTCTTCGGTTACTGCTCCGCAATAATGACTGCGCATGTGTTAATCCAGTTATGTTGTGAGAGATGGCTCAACATGCCATTTCAGTTGGTTAAACGATTGATTTTACCGTATTTAGGCGATAGATATAAGTTTTAAGTTACAAGTTTAAAGTTACAGACGATTACCAAAACAAAAGCTTGAAACATACTACTTATAACTTCCTATTTTTTCACTTTTTTAGCTTTTTTAGCTTTAGTCGAGTCACCTACGGGCTTTTTATCTACTGACTTTTTAGACTCTCCGGTCTTTTTTTCAGCCTTAGCATCACCGGCAACATTCTTTTTATTGCCTGATTTAAAGTCTGTTTCGTACCAGCCGCCGCCTTTCAAACGAAAAGCCGCTGCCGACACCATTTTTTTCATGGCTAATTTTCCACATTCAGGGCATTTTTTAAGCGGTTTATCACTGATCTTTTGTAAAACTTCTTCTTCATGCCCGCATTTTGCGCACTGATATTCATAAAATGGCATAAAAAAACCTGTTGTAAAAAATGGCTAACCATCATCGAAAGCTAACGAAATAAGGCCGGCAATTATATATGCCGACACCTAAGCACATCAACACCCAAAAATAGTGCTTATTTAGGCTAAGGCACCTCTGACTAATTATCATAAATTCTGGCGTTGCCCAATAACCTGAATCAAGGCATTGTTTTGAAAGCATGCTTATTGCCTGGTAAGAAACAATAACGCAGAAGATGCGCTCCTGAAAGCCCGCAGAATTTTATGATAATTAGTCAGAGGTGCCTTAAGCTAGCGCCATGAAACCATCATCTAACAAACATCAAAATCAGCCGCAAAAAACCATCCTGATCACAGGGTGTTCAACAGGTATCGGTTACTGCGTCGCCAAAGGCTTAAAGCAGCGTGGTTACCGTGTCATCGCCACGGCCCGACGCGAAGAAAGCGTCAAACAGCTTATCGATGAGGGTTTTGAGAGTCTGCAGCTGGACCTTTCAAGCAGTGACTCCATCCAGCAGGCCTTCAGAGAAACGATGCGGCTCACCGATGGTAACTTGTATGCGCTGTTCAACAATGGCGCGTTCGGTTTACCCGGCGCGGTTGAGGATCTGAGCCGCGAAAACTTGAAACACCAATTTGAAACCAATGTATTTGGCTGGTTAGAACTCACCAATCTGGTCATTCCCATTATGCGAAAACAAGGGTTTGGCCGCATTATTCAAAACAGTTCGGTGCTGGGTTTTGTCGCCATGCCGTTTCGAGGTGCCTATAACGCCAGTAAATACGCCATCGAAGGTTTAAGCGACACCTTACGCCTGGAACTGAAAAACACCGATATTTATATCAGCCTGATCGAACCGGGCCCAATTAGCAGTCAATTTCGTGCTAACGCCGTGAAACAACTCAAACAGCACATCGATATTGAAAACAGTGTCCACCGAAAAAAATATTTAGGCGTAATCGAACGATTAAATAAGCAGGGTCCTGCTGTACCTTTTACCTTACCGCCTGAAGCGGTACTCAAACGCGTTATTCATGCACTGGAATCAAAGAAACCAAAACCTCGCTATTACGTCACCTTCCCTACTTATCTATTTGCTTATCTGAAACGCCTGCTTAGCCATCGTCAACTGGACTATATACTCGCGAGGGCAGGGAGTGACAGTAAATAAGAGGTGCAGCCCTATGGTGATGAACATCGAGATCATCGCCAAGCATGTAGAAAATATATTTACATTAAATCAACTGAAAGAGATCGGTATTGATTATGCACAGGGATTTTATCTGGACAAACCTGAGAGCATGAACAAGAAATTTAAAAGTATAGAAAAATCCACGCAGAAGCAATCTGTAAGACATTAAAAAAAACGGGGCCAGAGACAAACTTGTCTCTGGCCCCGTTTTTTTGTTCCCGCTGTTTAACCAGCCAACTCGATTCTCTCTGCGGGCACAAATTCCAGCTCAGAATCATTTACCACGACATTAATAACATCTCCGGGCATGTAATCCCCTTTCAATATCATCTGCGCCAATGGATTCTCCAGGTACTGCTGGATAGCTCGTTTCAGAGGACGCGCACCATATACCGGATCAAAGCCAGCCTCACCCAAGACGTCGATCGCTTCATCTGAAATATTCAAAGTGAAATCCTGCTCCTGTAAACGCGCATCCAGTTGTTGTATCTGAATTTTTGCAATCTCTCTTATCTGCTCTCTTCCTAATGGATGGAACACCACTGTCTCATCGACACGGTTAATAAATTCAGGCCTGAAGTGTTGTGAAACGATATCCATCACCACTTGCTTCATGCCTTCATAATCATTATTCGATGACATCTCCTGAATCTGCTGTGAACCTAGATTAGATGTCATGATAATCACTGTGTTTTTAAAATCCACTGTGCGTCCCTGGCTATCTGTTAGACGACCGTCATCTAATACCTGCAATAAGATATTAAACACATCAGGATGTGCCTTCTCTATCTCATCCAATAAAATAACGGAATATGGCTTACGCCTTACAGCTTCGGTCAGATGACCACCTTCTTCATATCCAACATAGCCTGGAGGCGCACCGATCAGTCTGGACACTGCATGTTTCTCCATGTACTCAGACATATCCAGTCGAACCATGGCGTCATCACTATCAAACATAAAGTTAGCCAGGGCTTTGGTCAGTTCAGTCTTACCTACACCGGTAGGTCCAAAAAACATAAATGAACCATTTGGCTTACTCGGATCAGATAAACCCGCACGTGAACGTCTTATCGCATT
>DAOWFN010000148.1 GCA_030637945.1 Gammaproteobacteria bacterium | reverse complement strand
GCTGGCAATACCGTCCAGATGACTGTTACGTTGTTTTTCACCAGACGGACTTTTTTGAGCACGTTCTTTTTTCTTATGTTTTTCCCAGTCGCTATACAGCTTTGCTTCATCTCTGGTTTTATCATCACCAAAGACGTGGGGATGACGCCGGATAAGTTTATTGTTAATCTCATTTACGACATCAACAAACTCAAATTGGTTTAACTCAGACGCCATCTGCGCGTGAAACACAACTTGAAATAACAGATCACCCAGTTCATTTTTCAGATCGTCCATGTCTTTGCGTTCGATCGCATCAACTACTTCGTAAGCTTCTTCAACTGTGTATGCGGCAATACTGTCAAATGATTGCTTCACATCCCAAGGGCAACCACCATCAGGGTTACGCAGGTCAGCCATGATCTGTAATAATTTTTCAAGTTCTCGCATAACAAATCAGCTCAGATACATAATCAGCGTAGGGGGCAAGTTCTGCCATAAGTACTTACTCGCATAGAGGAAAAAATAGTCCGCGAATAACGCAAAAGACGCAAATAAAAAACGTCTATTATTCGTTGTTTTTCTTTTCGCTTTTTTCGCGTCTTTTGCGTTATTCGCGGACTAATGATTTCCAGCTTTTCCAGCGGGAACTATGGGTCGACGTCAGCCACTCGATTATAGCCACCGTCCTCAAAACTCAAAACGAACACCAACATGCGCTGCGTCGTCGACCTCGTAATCTATTCGCTCATTAAATGTTACTTCAAGATTTCGATAACCTATATACGCACGTGCACTGGGCGTAATCTCCAACTCCAGCGCCAAACGATATTCCACTAATCCATCAAATTCTGCAATGCTGGTGACTTCCGGTGCGAAATAACCTTCAGCTAATACCGCTATAGGTGTACTACCGGAAAACACATATCTGATTCGAGCCCCGATAGCAATCGCACTGCCATCGATATCTAGCGTTCCATCAGGACCATCCAATACCCCTATATATGCTTTCGCACCCACGCCAAAATGCAATCCATTGACGTTGCCCGCACTACTGCCACTGACCAGGATTGAACCGCTTGCGACAACATCGTTATTTTCATTTATCAACGCACCGAAGCCAATGTCTGCTCCTCCGTAACCAAAAGATGAAGCTTGCGTTAAAAATGACAGCTCAGCCATTTCAGTGCCAACACGAAAATCGATGGCGCCCGCTGAAGCATTATTAAAAGAAACAAGTAGCGCCGTTAATATCAATACCTTACGTAGCATGTGGTGTTTTACCTCTATATTTGATTGGTATTTTGGGCTCAGATTCTAACACGCTCTTCCACTACCCGATGATAAAACGAACTTACAAAATGTACTATTAAGGACGTGATAAAATAGACGATAATTTTAGAGATCAGTTCACCTAAACTTACAAAATTAAAATCAACAGCGCCTAATGAACGACAAAAAAAGTATAATAAATAAATTGTCAAAGCTTCTTCCAGACGGTCAGTTACTGTACAGGCTAGAAGATTTAAAACCTTACGAATGCGATGCTTTATCTGCCTATCAGGCAGTACCGCTTGCCGTTGCCATACCAGATAACATCGAACAGCTAAAATCTATTCTCTCACTATGTTATGAAAATAATATTCCCGTCGTAGCGCGCGGCGCAGGTACAGGATTATCCGGCGGCGCACTACCACATAAAGATGGCGTATTGCTCAGTCTCGCTAAATTTAACAAAATCATCACCATCGATTCAAAAAATCACACGGCAGTAGTGCAGCCCGGTGTTAGAAATCTTGCCATATCAGAAGCGGTAAAAGAACTTGGTCTATATTACGCTCCTGACCCTTCATCACAAATTGCCTGTTCTATCGGCGGTAATGTTGCGGAAAACGCCGGTGGTGTACATTGCCTGAAATACGGGCTTACCGTACACAATATTATTAAATTAAAAGTACTAACCATGGACGGCGATGAATTAACCATCGGCTGTGATGCGTTAGATTCTCCGGGATATGATCTTCTTGCCTTACTTACTGGCTCTGAAGGCATGTTAGCTATCATTACCGAAATAACCGTTAAGCTTTTACCGATTCCTGCGGTTGCCAAAGTGATGTTGGCGTCATTTGATGACATCGCGGTTGCCGGACAAGCTGTCAGTGACGTAATCGCTCAGGGCATTATTCCTGCGGGACTGGAACTAATGGATAACGCGGCAATTAAAGCAGCAGATGATTTTGTGCACGCCGGTTATCCACACG
Organism: Gammaproteobacteria bacterium; assembly: GCA_030637945.1. GTDB lineage: Bacteria > Pseudomonadota > Gammaproteobacteria > SZUA-229 > SZUA-229. The sequence continues at coordinate 3,390 of DAOWFN010000148.1, read as the reverse complement.
ATGCCGCAGCGATTTTACTCTGCGAAATAGATGGTTCTGTCGAAGAGGTAAACGATCAATTACGACTTGCTGAAAAAATATTAAAACAATCGGGCGCGACTAAAATTCAAATTGCAAAAGATGAAGAGCAGCGCGCGCAATTCTGGGCCGGGCGTAAAGCCGCATTTCCTGCTGTCGGTCGTTTATCACCGGACTACTACTGCATGGATGGCACCATCCCCCGCCATCAGATCAGTAATGTACTAAAACGTATCAGTGAATTATCAGCGGAATATAAACAGACGGTGGTAAACGTTTTTCATGCTGGCGATGGCAACCTGCATCCACTTATTTTATTCGATGCAAATAATGACGGCGAACTGGAGCGCACGGAAGAACTGGGCGGAAAAATTTTAGATTTCTGCGTTGAAGTAGGCGGCACGATTACCGGTGAGCATGGTGTCGGTATCGAAAAAATCAATCAGATGTGCGGCCAGTTTAATAGCGATGAGATAACACAATTTCACAGCATTAAAATTGCGTTTGACGAAAAACAATTACTCAACCCTGGGAAAAACATTCCAACGCTGCAACGCTGTGCGGAGTTTGGCGCTATGCATGTGCACCACGGTAACCTGCCGCATCCAGAACTTGAAAGATTTTAATTTAATTAAAACGACAATGAACGATACCACTACAACATCATCTCTCCCATTGGCCTAGATGACAAAATAAATTATGAGTAACGATATTAGCAACAACTTGCTTAAGCAGATAAGCATTGCCTTTAATGATAAAACACCGCTGCGAATTTCCGCCGGAAATTCTAAAACCTTTTATGGCAACCACGTTAATGCCCAGGCTATCAATACTCTTGAGCACAAAGGTATCACCGAATATCAACCAAGCGAACTGGTCGTCACCGTTCGCAGTGGCACTTTATTAAGCGAGTTAGAATCCGAGCTAAAAGCCAACAAACAGATGCTGGCTTTTGAGCCGCCGCAACACAGCGAAGAAACGACAATAGGCGGCATCGTCGCTTGCGGTCTCTCCGGTCCTCGCCGCGCCGCCTGTGGCTCAGTACGTGATTTTGTTCTTGGCACAACCATCATCAATGGCCGAGCAGAAAAATGCCGCTTTGGCGGGCAGGTGATGAAAAATGTCGCGGGTTATGACGCAGCACGTTTGATGGTCGGCGCACAGGGAACCTTGGGGGTATTACTGGATATCTCTTTAAAAATCCTGCCTGTTAATGAATCTGAAATATCGTTAAAAATAAACACAGAGCTGAGCCACGCAATAAAAAACCTTCAGCAATGGACTCAGCAAGGTTTGCCTGTCACTGCCAGCTGTTTTTTCAAAAACACACTATATTTAAGGCTAGGCAGCACACACTCCGCAGTCAAACAATCACTCAATACGATCAATAACAATTTCGATACTGAAGAAATTGATGAAGCTTTCTGGCTATCGATAAAAAACCAGACACACGATTTCTTTACGAACGCTAACCTCTGGCGCTGCTCGCATCAGATGGCAACCAGATTTTATGGCGATACAGACAAACAATTACTTGAATGGAATGGTGCACTGCGCTGGATTAATAGTGAAAAAGACTTATACGCAACTGCCGATAAACATAACGGGCACGCACAACGATATCCATTAACAAACAGCGATGAAACAACGGACATTTTTCAGCCCTTACAACCGGGCGTACTTAAAATTCACAAACGCTTAAAACAGGCATTCGACCCGGAAAACATCTTAAACCCCGGCCGCCTGTACGCAGACTTATAAATACTCTCTGCCATGAAAACAAATTTAATAAACGACTTTTTACAGACACCTGAAGGCATTGAGGCTGATAAAATTTTACGCAGCTGTGTCCACTGCGGTTTCTGCAATGCCACCTGCCCCACCTATCAGTTACTTGGCGATGAACTGGATGGTCCACGCGGGCGCATCTATTTAATCAAACAAACACTGGAAGGAAAAACACCGAGCAGACAGACACAATTACATCTTGACCGATGCTTAACCTGCAGAAACTGTGAAAGCACTTGCCCATCCGGCGTTAACTACAGCCAGCTGTTAAATATCGGACGCTCAGAAATCAATAAAAGAGTTTCCAGAAGCCTCTATCAGCAATTTTTGCATTTTTCTCTTAGAAAATTATTTCTCAGCCGGTTTTTATTTTCACTATTACTCAGCGTCGGACGTTTATTTAAACCACTATTACCATCATCCCTTCAACAATCCATACCAGAAAAACAGGGTAAAATTAGTTTCCAGAAAAAGCCTCACGCAAGAAAAGTACTATTGATTTCCGGTTGTGTTCAACCAGATTTAAAACCAAATATCGATACCGCAGCAAAAATTGTTCTGGATAGATTGAACATCGAATGCATCGAACCACCTTCTGCAGGTTGCTGCGGCTCATTAAGCCATCACTTAAACGCGGAAGATGAAGCGTTCAAAATCATAAAAACAAACATTGATCACTGGTACCCACTTGTAGCGAATGAGCAGATCGAAGCGATTTGCATGACCGCAAGTGGCTGCGGTGTCGCCATAAAAGAATACGAACAGCTACTAAAGAGTGATGGTGAATACGCAGAAAAAGCGAAGACTATCAGCACGCTCTATAAGGATCCCGCCGAAATTGTTTCTGCTGAAATAAAAAACAACAAACAGACAAGTATCAGTCAACTAATTAAAGATGACAGCTCTAACAAGAACATAGCTTTTCATCCACCTTGCACCCTGCAACACGGCATGAAACTCAATAATTTGATCGAACCGATTTTAAGTGACTGTGGTTTTGAAGTGAAATCGTTTAAAGACAAGCACCTTTGTTGTGGCTCAGCGGGTACATATTCCATTACTCAGAAAGCGCTATCGCAACAATTGTTAGCAAATAAACTTGGTCACATAGAAAAAGTTGGGACAGATATGATTGTTACTGCAAATATTGGTTGCCAGCTGCATCTGCAGAGTGGCACTGATACACAAGTCAAACACTGGCTAGAATTACTGGTATAAGCCTCCCATTATTCCAGCCACCGCTGTAAAGATCGCGGAACAAGATTCCGCTCCTACATACACTCGCCCGTAGGAGCGGAATCTTGTTCCACGATGAATTCAGCACCTCAGCCAGCAGAAGCAGATAAAACCACATTACTTATAAGTGGTTGAAAATATTAATTTCTGGCACAATAGCGCGCAATCAATTTATATACAAAAGGCAAAATCATGAGCATCACTTCATTTAACCCACCCGTTCGCACTTTGATGGGTCCTGGTCCTTCTGATGTACATCCACGCGTAACAGGCGCTATGGCTCGCCCCTGCATCGGCCACCTTGATCCTGCTTTTGTCGGCATGATGGACGAAGTAAAAACCATGCTG
>DAOWFN010000092.1 GCA_030637945.1 Gammaproteobacteria bacterium | reverse complement strand
GCACAATATAATCAGGAAGTTTTCACAACTCGCCCTGCTGTCAGTAATACTTGGTATTGCTGCCTGTTCAGGTGATGACCTTACCGGCCCCCCTCCAGCAGATGATACAACAACGACTGGCGGTGGCGGCACGACTGGTGGCACTACTAGTACTGTCACGATTGGCACACTTACAGCAACACCAAATACTGTTTCTGCAGGTGGGACATCTATAATCTCAGTTGATCTTGTAGATGAAACAGGTGCCGTTGCAACAGTTAGTACAACTATTGATTTTACTTCAGCCTGCGTTACCAATGGCATGGCAACATTCAGTACCACTAGCGTGACAACAACGACTGGTATAGCAACAACAACTTACACCGCGACAGGCTGTGTAGGCTCTGATTTAATAACAGCGACGATTAATGGTACAACGCTAGCTGCTAGCGCTAACGTTATTGTTGCTTCTACTCTTCCAGCATCTATAAATTTTTCCACATCATCAGCGACACTTATCGCACTTAAAGGCAACGGCGGCTCATCTGGATTACCTGAAAGTGCCATAATAACTTTTGAGGTATTAGACAATAACGGGGGACCTGTAGTAGGGGAAAATGTTGATTTCACACTTAGTACAACACTTGGCGGGATATCTTTATCATTTCCAAACGCGACAAGCGATGGCAATGGTCAAGTTCAAGCTATCTTACAATCTGGTAACTTCTCTACCAGTGTGCGTATAATTGCAACTGTTACCAGTAATCCCGCATTAACAACGCCATCGACTGCTATCGCCATAGCGACAGGCCCACCTGAACAAAATGGTATTTCTCTGTCTGCATCAGAATTAAACCCTAGAGCGTGGAACAATGACGGTACACAAGTCACCATTACAGCAAGACTGACTGATAAATTTCAAAATAATATCGCCGATGGTACTGCAATATTATTTACCTCCGAACTGGGAGGCATTGAACCAAGCTGCACAACCGTTGATGGAACTTGCAGCGTTACCTGGAGCAGTAAAGACCCACGAACTAATAGTTTAGCCTCACCGGGCTTACCTGGCATTACAACCATCTTAGCGCGTGTGGTTGGAGAAGAACATTTCAATGACAGTGATGGTGACGGTGTATTTTCTGATGGCGATACATTTGTCGATTTACCGGAAGCCTTTAGAGACGATAACGGCAACGGTTCCCATGATGCATTTGAGTTTTTCGACGACATCAACAACAACAATAGTTATGACACAGGTAGTAATAAATACAACGGCATAGGATGTATTCACACCACTGACTGTGACACGACTTCGGACACGATAACTGTACGAGATTCAATCCAACTGGTCATGGCCGAAGATAACGCTAACATTTTTCTGGTTCAGTACAATAATTCTGGCACTGTACCATTAGGCACAACATTCGACACTACAATAGACAGTAGCATTACTTTCACAATCGGCGGGGGCACTAACGGTAATGTTTTACCTGTAGGCACAACCATTAAGTTCACGACTACTAACGGTGAAATAATTGGTAGTCCAGACTCTGTTGTAGGTAATACAGTCTCAACTGCAAAAACATACACCGTATTTTTGGCCGCTGATAGTACACCATCGAGCGATGGCTTCCTAACAATAGAAGTTGATACTGGCGATGGTAGCGGACCACAAAGTTTCGCCCCTATTCCAATCAGTGATGGCACAATAAATAACACACGAATTGGTGCATTTATCGCAACTATATTTACCGAAGGTGTTATTTCACTGTCATCAAACAGCATTGCTCCTTCAGGCACATCTAATTTAACTGTCGATCTGGTTGATCTTGCAGGAACACCCATCACCACTAGCGCATCGGTTAGCTTTACATCACCATGTATTGCAAGTGGTGCCGCGACACTTAATAGCGGTACGGTAGTCACATCTACAGGCCAGGTGATTGTGACGTATACAGATGTTTTTTGTACTGGCACCGACACAATAACAGCCAGTCTCAATGGCACAACCAGTACAGCAACAGGCACCATAACAATTACAGCCACTTCACCTGCACCGGGCTCTATCACTCAGTCAGGCATAACCAGTTCAACAATAGCGTTAGCTGGTACAGGTAGTTCCTCTGGTTTGCCAGAAACCACTACCCTTACCTTTATTATTGAAGATGCAAATGGCAATACTATCCAGGGTGAGGCAGTAAGCTTCTCACTTAACAGCACTGTTGGTGGCATCAGCCTCTCTTCTCTCGCTGAAACAAGTAACGTATTTGGTGAGGTAATTACCACCGTTCAATCAGGAACAGTTGCGACAAGTGTTCGTGTAACAGCAACAGTTGATAGCAATACTGCATTGACGACTGCATCAAGCGCTATCGCAATCGCAACTGGCCCACCTGATCAAAACAGTATGTCCATCTCTGCAGAAACATTAAACCCTAGAGCATGGAATATTGATAGCAAAGAAGTCACCATAAATGCTCTTGTTGCTGACAGATACAACAACCCTATTACTGACGGAACAGCAATATCCTTTACCACTGAATTTGGTGCCGTTACCCCTAGTTGTATTACTACGAGTGGCAGATGTTCAGTGACCTGGCGTAGCCAAAATCCTCGTGCTAACGCACTAGGAGGTACACCAGGTGTAACCACTATTATGGCTACCGTAGAAGGTGAGGAATCATTCAGTGATGTAGATGGCGATGGCGTATTTTCCGATGGTGATAGTTTCACTGACTTAGAAGAAGCTTTCCGCGATGATAACAATAACGCTATATACGATGCGGGAGAATTCTTTGTCGATTTCGATGGAGATTTTGGCCATGATGGAATAAGCACTAAATATAATGGCAAAGGTTGTATCCATTCAACTTTATGTGATGCTGCAGATGCTGTCACTGTACGCGATTCAATACAATTGGTATTAGCAGAAGATGTTCCCACAGTATCGCAAGTGCAATTTGACTCGACTCCAGTTGCTTATCCCGTAGGAACACCTACGTTTAGTACATTAACTGATAGTTCAGTTTCATTTACTATTGGCGGAACAACTAATGGTCAAATCTTACCAATTGGAAGCACGATAAACTTTGGTGTAACCAATGGCAGCATTGTATCAGGCGGTAGCCATACAGTGTCGAACTCAAACTCAGGCGCGGGAACATACACCGTTTTCATAACAAAAGATGACACACCTTCCGATGATGGTTTCTTAACCATTGATGTCAATATAGGCGATGGCGGCAACTCATATAGTTTTACACCTATCGCTATAAATGACGTTGGTCAGACCTACAGCATCGGCGGTACGGTAACCGGGCTTCCAGTTTCCGAATCAGTAACTTTACAGAATAACGCTGGTGACAATCTCCCTGTAAATGCTGATGGTACCTTTACTTTCGCTACACCGTTATCTGATGGCGAAAGCTATGAGGTTACTATTGGTTTACAACCAGTTAGCGCTACATGTACAGTCGCCTTAGAAACAGGCACTGTTGCAGGGTCTAATGTAACAGATGTAGTAGTAACTTGTATGTGATGATTTAACTCTTCACACAAAACCAATATACTAAGCGACCTCTGCTCTCCACTTAGAGCGAGGTCGCTTTTTTATGCACAAACAAAAAAACATCTTTCTAATCGGTTTAATGGGCACCGGCAAAACCACTGTTGGCCGCCAGCTGTCGCGCAAGCTTAAAATGGACTTCTATGACAGTGACCGTGTTATCGAAGAACGCACGGGGGCAGATATACCATTAATATTCGAAAAAGAAGGTGAACCCGGCTTTAGAAAACGCGAAAGCGCGATTATTGACGAATTAACCCAGAAGAAGAACATTATTCTTGCCACGGGCGGTGGTGCTATCCTTAATAGCGAAAATCGAAATCATCTGATTAACCGCGGCACGGTCTTTTATCTGAAAACTAACTTAAAAACGCTCATCCAACGTACCAGTAAAGACAAAAACAGACCCCTGCTCCACGCAGACGAAGCGCCTGAGGTTATCCTGCAACGCCTGTTAGACCAGCGTGGGCCACTATATGAAGAAACCGCTGATTACACCATAGAAACGGCAAACAACTCGATTCACAGCGTAATACACGCTATTATTAAGCATCTTTCATAGTTACAGAAAATACGATTTTAACCAATGACAACACTGACCGTTGACCTCGGAGAGCGCAGTTATCCGATATATATAAAAAGTGCCTTACTCGGACAAGCTGACCTGCTAAAAAAGCATATAACCGGTAACAGCGCCCTTATAGTCAGTAATAAAACGGTTGCGCCGCTCTATCTCGAAAAAACGCAGTCCATGTTATCCGGACTTAAACACGAAGCCGTCATCCTGCCCGATGGCGAAAAATACAAAAATCTTGAAGTCTTGAACCAGATATACGATAGCCTGCTTCGTAACCGCTTCGACCGCAACACCACCGTTATCGCACTCGGCGGCGGTGTTATCGGTGATATGGCGGGATTTGCCGCAGCCAGTTATCAGCGCGGCGTGCATCTCATTCAGATTCCCACCACACTTTTATCGCAAGTTGATTCATCTGTTGGCGGTAAGACCGGTGTCAATCATGCACTGGGCAAAAATATGATCGGCGCTTTCTATCAGCCCAAGGCGGTCATCGCAGATACCGACACACTCGACACCCTGCCCGACCGCGAATTGAGTGCGGGCATTGCTGAGATCATCAAATACGGTTTAATCTGTGATGCAGCATTCTTCAGCTGGTTAGAACAGAATATGCCGGCATTACTAAACCGGGATAAAGAAGCTCTCAGTTATGCCATCAAGGTATCCTGCCAGACAAAAGCCGATATCGTTGCCGCTGATGAACGTGAAAGTGGTAAGCGTGCTTTACTCAATCTCGGACATACGTTCGGACACGCGATAGAAAACGGCATGGGTTAGGGTGAATGGTTACATGGTGAAGCTGTCGGTGCCGGTATGTGTATGGCCGCCGTCATGTCTAATCAGATGGGGTGGATGAGTGACCAGGAAATGCAGCAAACCATGAAATTGATCGAGCAGGCAAAACTGCCCTGTAAAGCACCTGAATCCATGACTGTTGAAAAATTTCTTGATCTGATGTCGGTCGATAAAAAAGTGCTTGATGGCGTTTTACGCCTGGTCTTAATGAAAGGTATTGGCAAATCATTAGTCACCAGTGATTACACGCCAGACGATTTGAACAAAGCCATTAAACAATCCGCTGCTACGTGAACATGTCATTCATAAAAAAAACCAGGGTGGCTACAATATGAGCAATAGCTATAGTGGCCAATTAGTCTCTTATGCTTGTGATGATAAGAAGTCGGTCGGTCGCCACCACGATGAAACACACCCGACCTACCGTAATGAATACCAACGCGACCGCGATAGGATCATTCATTCCGCGGCATTCAGGCGCCTGGAGTATAAAACACAGGTATTTGTAAATCACGAAGGTGACCTGTTTCGTACCCGGTTAACCCATTCACTCGAAGTCGCACAGATCGCACGCAGCATCGCGCGCGAATTAAGATTACATGAAGACTTGTCTGAAGCCATTGCATTAGCACACGATCTTGGTCACACGCCTTTTGGCCATGCTGGACAGACAGCGCTAAACAATTGCATGAAAGATTGTGGTGGTTTCGAACATAATCTTCAATCGCTACGCGTCATCGACAAACTCGAACAGAAATATGCAGATTTTGATGGACTTAATCTAACGTTTGAGACCCGTGAAGGTATTTTAAAGCATTGTTCTACGACTAACGCAAAAAAACTTGGCGATGTAGGGCAACGTTTTCTTGATAAGACCCAACCGAGTCTTGAAGCCCAATTAACCGATTATTCAGACGAAACCGCCTACAATAATCACGATATCGATGACGGCATACGTTACGGCTTAATCACCATCGATGATCTATTAAAAATCGAACTATTCAGAGACCAGTACGATATCGTTAACAAAAAATATCCCGGTCTCGATGATAAAAAACTGTTGCACGAGATCATCAGACGCATGATTAATGTCATGGTGGTTGATCTGATCGACACCTCACGCGAAAATATCGCCAGTGCTAATCTAAATTCCATAGACGACGTCCGCTGCCAAAACAAACGGATAATGGCATTCAGCAGTGAGATGAACGACAAGAAGCTGGAGCTCAAACAATTCCTGCGAAACAACCTGTATCAACATTACCGTGTACACCGCATGAGCAAAAAAGCAGCTGTCGTTATTGACTCGCTGTTTACTGCGTTTATGGAAGACCAGAAAATTTTACCCACTGAAGCGATAGATCATTGCCATATACTTAAAGACAAACATGGGGACAAAGGCATCGCACGCGGCATCTCAGATTATATCGCCGGCATGACTGACCGCTACGCCATCGTTGAGTACGAAAGAATCTTTAATCCTCGTCAGTTATCCTTCGTTAACTTAATCCCTTAAGTAATCCACGTGGCCGGGCGAATTCCACAAAATTTTATAGATGACCTTATCGGACGAAGCGATATCGTCGAAGTCATAAACGCCCGTGTTCCACTGAAAAGAAAAGGCAAAGAATTTTCAGCATGCTGTCCTTTTCATAACGAAAAAACACCCTCTTTCACCGTCAGTGAAGCCAAACAGTTCTACTATTGTTTCGGTTGCCATGCCAAAGGCAACGTCATCGGTTTTTTAATGGACTATGAACATTTAAGTTATATAGACACTATCGAATCGCTAGCTGCAGACGCACACGTAGATGTGCCGCACGAAGATAGTGGCTTTACAAACAAGAACCAGGAAGACAAACAGCCTTTATACGATATCTTAAAACAGGCCAGCGAGTTATTTCAGAAGCAATTAAAAACATCTGAACGCGCAGTTGATTACCTTAAGCAACGAGGTTTATCTGGTGAAATAGCCAAACAATTTAAAATTGGCTACGCGCCGGATGGCTGGAATTTTTTAAGTGGCAATTTAGGAAAATCTCAAGATAAATTAAAGTCACTAATAAAAACAGGTTTAGTCGTCAGCAAAGACGACGGTAAAACCTATGACCGTTTTCGTGACCGCATCATCTTCCCTATCACTGACCAGCGTGGGCGTATCATCGGTTTTGGCGGACGCGTACTCGACAAAGGCGAACCTAAATATTTAAACTCCCCTGAGAACGCCGTTTTTCACAAGGGTTATGAACTCTACGGCTTATACGAAACCAAGCAGGCATTAAGAAAAATCGATCGCATTATCGTCGTTGAAGGCTATATGGACGTCGTTGCATTAGCACAAAATGGCATTAACTATGCGGTCGCATCGTTAGGCACAGCTACTACAACAGAACAAATTCAAAAAACATTTCGCACTACGCACGAGATCGTCTTCTGCTACGACGGTGATAACGCAGGTAAAAAAGCTGCCTGGCGCGCACTGGAAAACACACTGACTGTTATCCGCGACGGCATGATTGCAAAATTTCTTTTTCTCCCGGAAAAAGAAGACCCGGACACCATGGTGCGCAAAGAAGGCAAAGCTGCTTTTGAGGATCGTATTAAAAATGCTACGACACTGTCAGACTTTTTGTTTGATAATTTAAAATCCGAATCAGACATAAATACCAACGAAGGCAAGGCACAACTCGCCAGCAAAGCAAATTCTCTCATACAGAAAATGCATAATAGTTTATTTAAAGATCTGCTAATCGAAGAACTTTCAACACTGGTCGGCCTAAGCCAGCAACATCTTGAATCAAAGATTTCCTCTGCCACTGATGAGAAAAGAACACCACCAAAAACAGTCGAATCTGTTCGCGGTCAGCAGGTTCAAAACAATAAAACACGCATTGCAATCGCACTGCTATTACAAAACCCTGATTTAGCAGCACATCATAAAGTACCTGATAATTTCAAACAAGCATTTACCAAAGGCCTGCCTCTGTTACACGAACTGCAAAAGACCATTGAGTCAAATAAACAATTATCCGCCGCTGCGCTACTCGAACGTTTCCGTGATAGCGAACACGAAAAAGCACTCAATATATTATCCATGTTGCAGACACCGGAAACTGAAAATACTGACAATATCGTCGAAGTGTACAAAAGCCTGATCGAACGCCTTCACAATGAAGACCGCGACGAATATTTCAAACATAAAATACAAAACAATGAGCCACTTACTGACGAAGAACAAAAAGAATACATAGATCTTTGTACGAAATAATTATTGACATGACAAAAATTTGATGGATAATGCCATCAAACAGCGCTAATTTGTCTCAGATTGCGGGCGCTCTATAAATTCAGCTAAAGCGAGTTTTGATGCCAGAATATCGAAAACCCGTTTTAGCTAAACAGCTTAAACGGGTTTTTTTATGTCCAGGGATGGACGGGTGGATATTTGCTCCTGCAATATCCACACTTCCACCATCCGTGGTGGTCGTATGTCGCAAGGAGCCATGGATGGCGGTGCGACGATGCCCACAACCGGGGTTTCTGACCCCTGAGTAAACAAAAGGTAAGAACAATGAGCAACTATTTATTCACATCGGAATCAGTCTCCGAAGGCCACCCGGACAAGGTCGCTGACCAAATTTCAGACTCAATACTTGATGCTATTTTTGAACAGGACAACCAAGCACGCGTTGCCTGCGAGACCATGATCAATACCGGCATGGTCGTAATCGCCGGTGAAATCACAACTACTGCCTGGATTGATATGCAGGATGTGGTTAGAAACACGATCAAAGAAATCGGTTATAACAGCTCGGATATGGGCTTCGATTACGGTTCCTGCGCCGTCATTACGTCGATTGACAAACAGTCCGCAGATATCGCCGCTGGCGTTGACGAGTCCTCTGACCATGAACAGGGTGCCGGCGATCAGGGGTTGATGTTCGGCTATGCCAGTAATGAAACTGATGTATTAATGCCCGCGCCCATTACCTATGCACATCGTCTGGTCAAACGCCAGGCGGAGCTGCGTAAAAATGGCACCCTACCCTGGTTACGGCCAGATGCTAAAAGCCAGGTCACTTTTCGTTATGAAGATGGCAAACCAGTAGCTATCGATGCGGTAGTCTTATCAACACAACATGATCCTGACATCAAGTATGAAACTCTGCGTGAAGCAGTGATCGATGAGATCATCACCCACGAACTACCCGAAGAATGGATCAGTAAAGACACAAAATTTCATGTCAATCCAACCGGTATTTTTGTGATTGGCGGCCCAGTCGGTGACTGTGGCTTAACCGGCCGTAAAATTATTGTTGACACATACGGCGGCATGGCTCGTCATGGTGGCGGTGCCTTCTCTGGTAAAGACCCATCAAAAGTTGACCGCTCTGCCACCTATGCAGGGCGTTATGTCGCTAAAAATGTGGTTGCTGCTGGCCTGGCTGATAAATGTGAAATTCAGGTTTCTTACGCAATCGGCGTGGCAGACCCAACTTCCATATCTATTCAAACTTTCGGCACGGGTAAAATTGCTGATGAGAAAATCGTTGCATTAATCGTTGAGCATTTCAATCTGAAACCCCGCGGAATTGTGGAGATGCTTGATTTATTGCGCCCGATTTACAAAAAAACAGCAGCGTATGGGCATTTTGGCCGTGAAGAACCTGAATTTACCTGGGAAAAAACCGATAAAGCAGATGCATTGAAGGACGCAGCCGGGCTATAAGGTTTTGCCATCAATTTAACAAGGCTCTGTATTACCCTGTAGGTGCGAATTCATTCGCACCTACATAAATCTAATACTCAAACACCTTATAATTAACGATTTAAAACCTCACTGAAATTTGTTTAATTATTAGAGGTGCCCTATAATTCACATATCATTTCTGAGGAGCGCTGCATCAGTACAATCTGTCAGGCTCAGAAGCAAGGGTTCTTCCCTAAGGTATCTTTATAACAACGGCGCTCATTTCTTAAATTAAACAATTAGGAGATGAGTATGAATGCCGTCGTAGATACACATTCAACCAAAGACTACAAAGTCGCCGATATTTCACTGGCCGAATGGGGCCACAAAGAAATCCGTATTGCTGAAACTGAAATGCCGGGGCTAATGGCACTACGTGAAGAATATGGTACAGAGCAACCTTTAGCCGGCTGTCGCATCATGGGCAGCATCCACATGACCATTCAGACAGCAGTGCTAATCGAAACGCTAGTCGCACTGGGCGCTGAAGTTCGCTGGGTTTCCTGTAATATCTTCTCAACACAAGATCACGCCGCTGCCGCCATCGCCGATCAGGGCATCCCTATTTTCGCATGGAAAGGTGAGACCATCGAAGAATATTGGTGGTGTACCGAACAGGCTTTATTGTGGCCAGACGGCAAATTGCCAAACATGATCCTGGACGACGGTGGCGACGCGACTTTATTAGTTCACAAAGGTGTTGAGTTCGAAAAAGCAGGTGCTATTCCAGCAACTAAAGATAACGATAATGAGGAATACAAAGCTATTCTTGATGTCTTACGTCGCACCATCAAGCCTGATGCAAACACATGGCAAGATATAGCAGCCAGCGTAAAAGGCGTAACGGAAGAAACCACCACCGGTGTACATCGCCTATACGAAATGCAGGAAAAAGGTGAGTTATTATTCCCGGCGATGAATGTCAATGATTCAGCCACCAAATCTAAATTTGATAACTTGTACGGTTGTCGTGAATCATTGATCGATAGCATCAAACGCGCAACCGATGTGATGATCGCCGGCAAGATCTGCGTCGTGCTCGGTTATGGCGATGTCGGCAAAGGCTGCGCACAGGCCTTCCGAGGCATGGGCGCAACCGTATGGGTGACAGAAATCGATCCTATCTGTGCACTACAGGCAGCGATGGAAGGTTATCGTGTTGTAACGATGGACGATGTAGCCGCCGTGGGTGATATTTTTGTCACCACCACGGGCAATGTTAACGTCATCGATCATGATCATATGGCCGCCATGAAAAATGAAGCAATCGTCTGTAATATCGGCCACTTTGATTCTGAGATCAATATTGCGTCACTGGAAAAATATGAATGGGTTGAAATAAAACCACAGGTTGATCATGTTATTTTCCCCGATGGTAAACGCATTATCATCCTGGCTAAAGGTCGACTGGTAAATTTAGGCTGCGCGACGGGACACCCTAGTTTTGTTATGTCCGCCTCATTCACTAACCAGGTGATGGCGCAGATCGAATTTTATAAAAATAGCAATAACTACGACAATCAGGTCTATATCCTGCCTAAAAAACTGGATGAAAAAGTAGCTCGTTTACACCTGAAAAAAGTAGGCGTCAATCTAACTGCTTTATCGCAGGAGCAGGCTGATTATATTAATGTACCCGTTGACGGCCCTTTCAAATCTGAACATTATCGTTATTGATGCTCACTGCATTAGTAACTGTATCTGTGAGTTTATACGATGAACGCTAACGATCGTTCTGCTACTTTTAGCTGTGAATTTTTTCCGCCGCGCACGGAAGCCGGTATCGAAAAATTACAACTGACACAGCAGAAATTAGACGAGATTATTCGACCCGAATACTATTCGATTACCTTTGGTGCTGGCGGCACAACGCGTGACAGTACACTTGAGATAGTAAAACTGCTATCTGCAAAAAATATTAGTATAGCACCGCATATCTCATGTATCGGCTCCACTAAGCAACAGTTAAAAGACTTACTGGAAGAGTACAAATCTCTCGGGGTTACGCGTCTGGTTACACTGCGTGGTGACATCCCGGATAATGGTGAATCGACCAAAGAACTGTCTCATGCAAATGAGCTGGTATCTTTTATCCGAGAGACCACCGGTGATCACTTCAATATTGAAGTTGCTGCGTATCCAGAATACCACCCTGAATCTAAATCGCCACAAAGTGATTTTAAATATTTTAAAAACAAAGTTGCGGCAGGTGCTAATGGCGCCATCACACAATATTTTTATAATATCGATGCTTATTTTCGTTTTACCGACAAGTGTATAAAAGAAAATATCAAAATTCCTGTCACACCAGGCATCATGCCGATTACTAACTTTACCAGCCTGACACGTTTCTCTGACGCCTGTGGCGCGGAAATTCCTCGCTGGATCAGAAAACAGCTCGAAGCTTATGCGGATGATAAAGATAGCTTGCAAGCCTTTGGCATCGATGTTGTCAGCAAACTTTGTGAGCAACTGCTCGAGCAGGGCGCTCCCGGACTACATTTCTACACCCTGAATCAAGCAGACAGTACGAACGCCATCTGGAAAAACCTTTCTACTTAAACTATAAATATCGCTGTGCGCACAATACGTATATATCATCCAGAAAAATTAACATGTGGTGAAACCACTTTTCTGAATGCTGATGCCTCTAATCATTTAATACGTGTGCTACGGTCAAAAGTCGATAGCTCTATCACCTTGTTTAACGGAGACAGCTTCGATTACAAATGTAAAACACTCGATACTAACAGTAAGAAAACTCAAGTTTCCATTGACTCTAAGGTGAAAGCCAATACCGAATCTAGTTTGAGGATCACACTTATCCAGGGACTTTCACGTCACGACAGAATGGAGACCTCTATTCAGAAATCTGTAGAACTTGGCGTTAACAAAATAATCCCCGTCGTATGTCAACGCTCAAACATTAAATCAGGCAAAGACAAACTTTCCAAAAAACTAAATCACTGGAGAAAAATCGCTGTAAGCGCTTGCGAACAATCAGGACGCTGCATTATCCCAGAAATAACAGATGTGATTTTATTGGGTGATATCAAACAATATCTAGACCAGGATGCGTTAAAAATTATTTTAAATCCAGTCGTTAAAACCTCGCTTAACGACATCAAACAGACGCATAATAAAATACCGCATGACACACTGGATGTATTTATTGGGCCAGAAGGTGGCTTTAATGATGATGAAATAAAATTCCTGGAAGATGAAAATTTTACCAGTGTTTGTTTTGGCCCAAGAATTCTGCGCACTGAAACGGCAGGACCTGCTGTCATCAGCGCTCTACAGGTATTGTGGGGGGACTTCTAACCTATTTACGGCCGACACCTGTAGGCCGGTATAAGGTACGTTGCCGGCTGTTGGCACTTCAATAATGCAGGGAAAGCTACCGCTCCTGCTATCGCCCCTTACCTACATCCATGTAGGCAACAGTAAAACTTTATCTCGGCCTACACAGATAAAATTTGGAGTTACTGCGAATAAACCGACTAAGCCGCCAACTCAGAAACCATATCAACCATTGCATCAACATCCAGGATGCTAATACTTGCGCCATTGATCCTCACCCTCTGAGCAACCATAGGGTGCTCTTCAGAAGCTTCATAATCTCTAATTATTTGCCCCCTTGTAAAGTGACTAACGTGCGGCACACCAGACATCACCAGCCCCAGATACGGATGTTCATTCACACTGCCATCTTTTCCTACAGCGTATAATACGACAGCCTGAGTATTAAGATTTACTTTATTGATCTCTACGCCGCCAGCGGCTTCGAATGACAATAAAGGCACATCGGCGCCACGCCAGTTCATGTTACCAAGATACCATTCTGGTGCATTATCAGCATTTTCAATATCTTTGACAGAGATAATTTCAGCAACTAATGCGTTGGGTACAAGTACATTTTCCTTACGAAGTGTAAGAATAACGCATTTAATTGACTGTGTGATTTCACTCATTATTCATTCTCATCGATTCA
Organism: Gammaproteobacteria bacterium; assembly: GCA_030637945.1. Classification (GTDB taxonomy): domain Bacteria; phylum Pseudomonadota; class Gammaproteobacteria; order SZUA-229; family SZUA-229. Next base: position 31,292 of record DAOWFN010000092.1, on the reverse strand, counting down.
CTTAGAAAGACGTATCTAACACATCATTAATATTACTGATCAAATCATCTTCCTGGAATGGTTTGCCCAGATATTTATTCACTCCGATCTTCATCGCCTTCTCTTTATGTTTATTACCTGTCCTCGATGTGATCATGATGATAGGAATATCTTTCAAACGTTCATCATTCCTTACGAAACTCGCGACTTCAAAACCATCCATCCGTGGCATCTCGATATCCAGCAATATCAGGTCAGGTATATTTTCCTGCAACTGGTTTGTTGCATCAACGCCATCTTTTGCAAGCACGACTTCGATACCGTAGCGTTTAAGCATGCGCTCAGTAATTTTACGAATAGTGATAGAGTCATCGACAACCATAACCGTCTTGATGTCATCAATAACAGGACTCTCTATAACGTCAGCTACTGCAGTTGACTTGAACAGGCTTTCCGCCACGACCAGAGCTGACATTTCAAGGATGAGTACAACACGGCCATCGGCAAGAATCGTTGCGCCGGCTATACCATGTACTGAACCTATCTGCATACCGACAGGTTTAACAACGATCTCACGACGACCAAGTAAATCTTCGACATGTAATGCAAAATGCTGATCACCCACATGTACCAGCAAGACCGGGAATAATTGTAATTGTTTCGAGTAATCTGATTGTTTGCCTGTCAACAAACCACCAAGATGTTTTAATTCATACTCAACCCCATTGAACTCATAATGGCTATTATCACTATCATAAAAACGTTGCAACTCGAGACCTGTAATTCGAACCACGCCTTCGATACTCGATAATGGCACCGCGAACACATCATCCGCAGCACTGACTAATAATGCCTGGTTAATAGCTAATGTAAGCGGCAGACGGATAGTAAACTCTGTGCTTTTACCCTGCACCGTATCGATGTCCAGCACACCACCTAATTGCTTGATCTCACTATCGACCACATCCATGCCGACACCGCGACCAGCAACCTGTGTCACCTCGTCTGCAGTACTGAACCCGGAATGCAGAATAAACTGCAGTACATCCCGGTCAGATAATTTTGAATCTTCAGCTAACAGACCTTGTGCGATGGCTTTTTGACGAATCTTATCTGCATCGATTCCAGCGCCATCATCTTTGAGGTTGATGACGACATCTGAGCCTTGACGATCCACGTTTATTAAAATCTTACCTGTTTCATTTTTACCCAGTATCCTTCGTGCTTCAGGGCTTTCAATTCCGTGCGCCACAGCATTACGTATCATATGTTCAAGCGGCGCAATTATTCTATCCAGCACGGTACGATCGACTTCACTGCTTTCACCCTCGATCTCTACCACAACTTCTTTATCTAATTCTCTAGCTACCTGCCGAGCGATCCTTCGTAAACGTGATGACAGGCCGCCGAAACGTACCATCCTGGTGCGCATCAAACCTTCTTGCAGATCACTGCTTATCCTGGACTCCTGTATTAACAGAGTCTCTGAATCACGCATGATATCGGTCAGGATCTCGTTAATACTTTCAACGTCACCCGCAGTTTCACTCAAACTTCGTGTCAGTTGCTGCAACGTTGAATATTGATCCATCTCCAGTGGATCAAAACTATCATCAAAATTGTCAGCTTCTTTTTCATAACCAGAACGAATCTGTATTTCAGTCTCGATCTCAAGATTTCTCAATTGTTCTTTCAAACGAACAACTGTTTGCGTCAACTCTGAAAGGTTAAAACCAAAATCAGTTACCTGTTTACCCATGCGAGCATGGTAAATATTTACCTCGCCTGCATAGTTCACCAAACTATTCAATAAATCAGACCTTACGCGTATCTGCTCCTGACTATCCTTATAATTAACATCAGTGGCACGTTCTCCCCAATGAGGCTTCTCTTTTGTTTGATTATCTTTTCTTCGATTTTGTCTTTCTTTGACAACTTCCTCATCACCACCATCTTGTCGACGCTCAGGTAGAAACTCGGAAACATCTATATTTTCCAAGTCTTCATCATCGATAGATTCCAGTTCATCAAGTTCTATATCAAAGCGTTCAACAGATCTTTTTTCCTGAACCTCACCACGCATCAACATCTCAATACGATCATTAAGATCAGCTACAGCGCTCAGTGGTTGACGTTTTCTTACGTTCGCAAGCATGGCTGACAAAGAATCTAAGGACTCCTGAAGTAAATCAAACCACTTTTTATCAACCCTTACCTTATTCTCACTAACCATAACCACCAGTGATTCAAGGTTATGTGTCAGATCACCGACGGGGGCCAAATCCGCCATGCGCGCGCCCCCTTTCAAGGTGTGCATGTTTCTCTGTAACTGTTGAATATGCTCGGTCGAGCCTGGTTGACTCTTTAATTCGGTGAGTGTTTTCTCACAACTTTCGAGTAGTTCATCAGCCTCTTCCAGAAAGATATCGATTAACTCGTCATCGATGTCTCCATAAGACATCTCTACTGATTCATCCAGGCCTTTTTCCAGCTCTTGCGTAACGCCAGGTTCTTCATCGTCAGCATCTACAATCTTAATCACATCTTGATCATCGTCTTCGACAGATGATATATCATCAATGTCAATCGAAACCATTTCTTCTGTAACAGGCTCTTCTACAACTTCTTCTGCAGAAGTCGAATTATCCTGCCAGGATTTCTGTAACTGTGATTGTATCTCCTGCTGAACAATCTTGGTTATTTTTTCATGTAGTTCGTTATTACTTGCTGGCAACTTACCATCCGCGACCTGTCCCAGCATGATCTCAAGTGCTTGCTCTATTTCTCTTATGAGTTCAGCACCATCAACAGGTATATCCTCATCACCACCATCTTGACGTGCCTTTATATATTTTTCAGCGGTGCCGGACAAATCTGCAATTGGCTCTACTTCAGCCGTGCGTGCACTGCCATACAAGGTATGAAAAGCACGGAGCAAAGTTTTATCTGCCTGTAATGGTTTATTACCAGAATCGTATTCATCAAACTTTTGTTTGATATCGTTAAGATGGCCAGTACTTTCATCATGATAAATTTTGAGTAACATCGGGTCTATATCTAACTCATCACCTGCCAGACTAACTTCAGACCCTTCTTCAGTTATGATTACTTCTATCTCGTCATCATCATATGAAGACTCGATCACTACTTCTTTTTCTGTTACTCCACTCTCATCTGTACCGCTGTCATCTTCCACAGTAACATCAGTGTCAGATTCTTTGACATTTTCAAATTCCATCTCGAAATCATCTTCAGCAATATTTGTTGCATCCAATGACACAATTTCTTCAATAATATCTTCTTCGACGACATCATCAACAGTGACCTCTGCACCTTTAGTTTCAATATCAGGTGTTGCCTCCAGATCCTCTTCTTCCTGACTATCTGTGTTGGGCTGTATTTCCTCAATCAAAAATTTATTTTCACCATCTAACTCAGGAATATCCGTATCTGAATCATTATCTATAGTGATATCATCAAGCATAAGTTCGTCGACATCATCGTCGATGATATCGATATCTTCACTTACTTCGATACCATTTTCTTTTTCTATCTCGTCAACTGGTGCAAACGTAACATCACGCCCCTCAGCTATGGCGTCAGCAGAAGACATCAGTTGAGCGATATTATCGATAGGCTCCTGATTACCCTTTAACTGCTCAATCAGTTGTGGCAGTACAGCCAGAGCTTCATCTAATGCCTGATTCATCGCATCACTGACAATTATCTTATTTTCAATAAAGCAGTTAAGCATGTTTTCAAATTTCCATGAAAACTCACCTATCATCTCGGCGCCTAGTAGTCGGCCACTGCCTTTTAAGGTATGGAAACTACGTCGAACAACAGCTAACGCTTCTTCATTCTCTGTATCGGCTTGCCATTGCGGCAAATATTCATGCAGCTCACTGAGCACCTCCACCGCTTCTTCGATAAAAATTTCTACAATCTCTTCATCTGCGTCATCAGCAAGTATCTTGTATTGCGTTACGTCTTGTTGCTGCGCATCCTGAGAGACAACTTCATCGGCGACAGTATTCTCACCTGATTCACCTTCTGCTTCAGCAGTCTCTGTTACCGTAATTTCTTTACTTTCAAACGCGATAACATTATCCGCAACTTGTTCTTCTGCTTGCTGCCTTTCAGCCACTACTTCTTTGTCATCATCTAACTCATCTATCTCTTCAAGGTAGGTCTGAGTTATCACTTCCAGCTTCAATGCGGCTTCATCGCCAGCATTTAAACCTTGCTCGACGCCTGGACGGCCTTCTGACAATGCTTCGAAGTAATATTCGATAGATGTCACAACATCAGCAACCGTATCCTGCTCATCAGCGGTCGCATTGTGCTTATTGTTTAACATTACAACGCGAACATAATCCTGTAATTTCTCGATCTGAGATCCAACGCGACGCAACGAGAGCATCATCGCAACACCACGGACCTCTTCCAATCGGTCTATTATTATCTCGAGTTGCTCTTTATCACCGATACCTGAAACGTATGATAAAACAGCATCCTTCGCATCACTGAAATTTTTCATCGCTTCAGATACCACGGTAAATATTACCTGGCGATACTCAGATGCAGGCACCGATTTCACCTCTTTATCACGATTCATATCAACAAAGCCTGAACGCTCCGCAATATAATCTTTAAGTTCAGCTTCAGCGTTTAATAGTCCAGATGCGATCTCCAATACAATCTTTTGACTAGCTTCTTCTTCACCGCTGATAATTTTTTCCAGTACTGCACGCTGATCCAGTATCGACTGGCGCGTAGCCCCCATGCCTAACATGCCGTAGGTATCGCCAATCTTTCCTAACTGTTCAGCAACGGGGACAAGCCTTTCTAAATCCTGCTCATTACTATGCATAAACAACTCAAGGACATCTTTAACCTGCGCCAGATCTTCTGTAATGCCTTTTGATACTGTATCAAACAGGTCAGCATTTAAACCGCCGATTGCAGCACTGGCGTCATCTGCTTCCTGTGGCATCAGATCATTTAATCTATATGCTTTTTTGACAACAGATATACTGTCACTTTCTACTGCACAAGAACCAACATAATAAAGAGCATTTTTAACCATCTCTTTAGAATACTGATTTGAAAATTCATCTTCATCCGTATCAAGAATTAATTTTAACTGGCGATCGACATCACCTAATAGTGTCTTGATGCTTAAATTTGTTTCTATGCCCTTATTTATCAAGCCTTCAACGAGCGCGCCAACCACCATCCAGATATTGCGGACTTCAGCATTACTGCTAACTCTTTCCAAAGAATTTAATACTGCCTTGATACGTTGCAAGCCAGCGCTTTCTTTATTATTTTTGATGTAATCGAGCAAGCCCAACTGGTAATGTGTACGCAATCGTTTTACTTCATCTTGAAGTTTTCCTGGCTCTATGCTTGCTGCTTCATATGATTCGGAGGCCATAACAGCATTTTCAACATCAGGAGAAAACAGAGCGCCCTCTGTCAACAAGCCCTCTTTACGCACCACACGTAAATCATTTATTAATGGCATCAATGCGATGGGCGCATCAGGTTTACCGACTTGAACACTTTCCAGGTAATCGGGCAGTTGCAACATGGCACGCATAAGAACATCGTACGCATCATATGGGCTTTCGACCTTGCCTTCTAACAGCGCAACGGTCGTAAGCTTCATCTCCTCAGCCAGCATCGAAGCGCCGTATACTTCCACCATCTGCAATGTGCCGTATACCAATTGCAAATGTTCGATGCAATTTTCCAGGTGCTCATCTGCCTTGTTTTCAATATATTCATTGAGATTGGACTGCGCATCGGATAAAACATCGTCCAGCTGCGTCTTCACCCAGCTGAGTGAATTGTACTCAATCGTATTATTAGGATTCATAATCCGATCACCTGACTTTTAATTACGCCTGACTCTGCAGAATAACTGTTTCGACACTACCATCATCATTGGATGATGGCAGTTTAAAGCCGGATACTGAACGCCCCAATTCAGACGACAACTCATTCAACGCGGTCAATGAAGTTGATGTTTCCTCAGTACCTTCAGATGTCTGCAAGGTAATCTCCTGAATAATGTTCATGGTGTCTGATACAGACAACGCCACCTTGGATTGCTGCTTGGTAGAATCAGAAATTCCTTTAATAAGATGTGACAATTCATTAGACACCGACTCAATTTCTTTCAATGCGACGCCCGCATCCTCTGCCATGGCTGCACCATTTACAACACCGGCCGTACTCAACTCCATGGATTTAACCGCTTCATTGGTATCTGCCTGAATGGTATTTACCAAACCCTCGATCTGCTTGGTCGCATTACCAGCACGCTCTGCAAGACGTTGCACCTCATCCGCCACCACGGCGAAACCACGGCCTGCATCACCTGCAGTTGATGCCTGAATTGCTGCATTCAATGCAAGGATGTTTGTCTGGTCAGCGATCTCTGTAATCAGCCCCACGATATCGCCAATCTCCTGCGATGACTCACCTAATCGTTTGATCCGTTTTGATGTTTCCTGAATCGTTTCTCGGATATTCTCCATAGAACCGATTGAATTACGTACTACCTGTGCACCTTTCTGCGCTATATCCACCGACTGTTGCGCTACCTGTGCTGAGTTATCCGCGTCTTCAGATACCGCTGACATAGAGTCAGCCATATCTGTCACAGCAGCACTGGCCGAGGCTATTTCACGCGCCTGTTTATTGGACGCTTCTGCTAATTCAGTCGCAGTATGTTGTGTTCTCTCAGTTGATTCAGATACTTCAGAAGCGGTCGTGTTTATCGTGGTAACCAGACTACGCAACGCGTCGATGGTGAAGTTCACCGAGTCGGCTATCGCACCTGTAATCTCTTCAGATACTGTCGCATGCACTGTTAAGTCACCATCAGCAAGGTTTGCCATCTCATCAAGCAATTGAAGAATCGCACGTTGGTTGCGTCGATTATTTTCCAACGCATTTTCCTCACGTTTTCTTGCTTGTTTCAGCATCAAGATACCGCCGATAATGATGAACAGTACGGCCGCGCCACCAAAACCCACACCTAACAACTGGATGTTATCCAGCTGCTCACCTTGAGCAATAATCTTTTCCTGGAAAGCTTCTGTTGCTATCAGTAAATTTTCAGAATCCGTGCCAACCGAACCTGCTGCATCTTTCACCTCAAACAACTCTGGCGACAACTCCAGAATACCGGCTATATTATCGCTCACCGCACTAATCAGCATAGCTACTTCGCGGAGTTTACCGATGGCTTCTTTATCGGTAACCTTTTCGATACGCAAACCTTTCGAACCTTTTAACAGACCCTCAAGAACACGGCCAAATAACGCCGCATCTCGACCAAACCTGTCTGCAGCAGCTGCGGCAGCTTCACCACCTGCTAACACCTGATTCAAATTATTTTTAATACGTTGTGACAACATCATCTGACGTGTCGCCAGATAAATCTGTCTCGAAGATGCCTTCTTCTTGATTAACACACCAACGACTTCATCAGAGTACGTCAGCATCTGCGGGATAAAACTTTCGATTACTTCATACAGATCTTTTACTTCAGTAATCGCCTGGCGACCATTTAGGATAACCTCGATGTTATTCCTGTAGTTTCTCCATTTTTCTTCAACCGGATCAAGCTCAGGTATCAACTCCTCTGATAATTTTTCTGTAAGGAGGTCTCCAGAGCGGTATGTATCCAACACCGTATCAAACCTGATTCGTGAGTCAAGCAGGCGGTCAAAAGATGCTTCACTACCGGAAGACGCACCTAAAGAAAACGTTGCCATCTGCTGAGACAATAATAATTGATCAGCTGATAATTCTACATGACGCTGCAAGGCCGCTCGTTTATCACCCACATAAACCAGGCTGCCTAACATAAGGATAATAAATACTGGTAGTAAAACGCCGAGTATTACCAGCGGTTTACCGATCGCGATACTTTTGTGTTGTGCACTCATACGGATTCTCTCCAATCAACCTGATTCACTATTTCTAAGTTAATGTAATCAGTAGTCTTTCTAGTTATATATTTCTGTCGTTTCGTTATTTTTTTAACAGTTACAACGACGCATGCGCAAAGCGCTCATCTTCTGCCATTTCATTAAAACTAAACACAGGCCAATGTTCATCATCCTGCTTGTAAGCCCGTTCTACATACGGTGATATGCTTTCATGCATTTCAGGAAAATCTTCTGTTTCGTCACTCTCCCTGAAATGCCGCATGCCAAATATTTCGTCGACGATTAACCCTGTATTAAAGCCTTTGCAATCGATAACGATAACCCTGCCTTTATGCCGCTGCTTGATATCATCACCCAGTAAAAAGCCCTTCATATCCATAATAGGCAACAAACTGCCACGCACGTTAGCAATGCCCACGATCCACGACTTGACACCTGGTACGTAAGTATATTCAGGCAGCTCGAGAATTTCTTTTACATCTGCCATCGATGCGATCAGTTTTGCATCACCGACTCTAAAGCCTACACCTACCCACTCTTCTTCAATCCGGTCCAGCGCGGGCAACCCTGTCGCGCCTTTTAAGGTTCGTCTCTCAAGGTCCTGCAATACATCAAATGGGTTGTTAATATTCATCGCTTATTATTCACATCGATTGTTTTTACAAAAAATCACTATCTATAATCTACGCAGACAAAACCATGTTTACATGCTCTATCAGGGCCTTTTCCTGCACAGGCTTTACGATGTAATCTTTTGCGCCCTGACGCATTGCCCAAACCTTATCTGTTTCCTGATCTTTCGTCGTTACCATGATAACGGGGATCGAAGACGTTTCGTCATTTTTTGAAATCTGGCGCGTAGCCTGAAAACCATTCATACCCGGCATTACCACATCCATCAAAATCAGATCTGGCTGTTCTATTTTTGCCATCTCTACGCCGTCTTCACCCGATGTCGCGGTTACCACTTCATGGCCATTTTTAGTCAACATGGTTGTTAATACATGCACTTCTGTAGGCGAATCATCAACTATCATTACTTTTGCCATATCTTACTCACCGCTATGTTTTCATTACCAACTGAATTCGATTGACCGTACTCAGTATTTTTAATATTAGTTTCATTTCCTGCTATCTTGCCGGCGCGTGCTCCTGTATCGCTCCTATCAAATCTTCCTTGGTAAAGGGTTTTGTTAAATATTGTGTAGAACCAACAATACGGCCGCGCGCGCGGTCAAAAATACTATCCTTACTTGATAACATGATGACCGGTGTATCTTTAAATGTTGTATTGTTTTTTATTAAAGCGCAGGTCTGGTAACCGTCTAGTCTGGGCATCATGATATCGACAAATATAATATCCGGCTTGTTCTCGGCAATCTTTGATAACGCCTCAAAACCATCAACCGCTGTCACCACCTCGCAACCTTCTTTTGTAAGCAGGTTTTCTGCCGTTCGCCTAATTGTTTTGCTGTCATCAATAACCATTACTTTTAGGTCATTCATAACAAAGTCTCTTCAATCATCACTGTACCATTTTAAAACGTCAAATTAAAAACCAGCCAAAATAAACACTATAACTAAATGTAGACCACATTCTACGTATTGCCAACTATTCATAAAAACTGTAACGATATTGGCCACGTTTTTGCTAAGGATAAAATTATTTACTAACCCGCACTTAAAAATCACTGTCAAATTGCTGTTAAACTGTGTCAAATCAACACTTTTGACCACAATGGAGAATTTCGTGAGCATTAAAATAGGCGTCGTCATGGATCCCTTGCCAGCTATCAATATAAAAAAAGACAGCAGTTTTTCCATGATGCTGGCGGCTCAGAAATCAGGCTGGGAAATCCATACCATCTACCAGGAAGATCTCTATACCGAAAATGAAATACCCAAAGCTCTTAGTCGAATAACCCATGTAGATGATAATCCAGATCACTGGTTTGACTTCACTAAAGAGCAGGATATTGACCTGAGCTCGCTGGACGTCATCCTGATGCGAAAAGACCCGCCATTCGATATCGAATACATTGCCAGCACCTACATTTTAGGACTTGCAGAACAAAACGGGACACTTATAGTCAACAGACCGGCGAGTTTGCGTGACAATAATGAAAAAATGTTTATCACGCAGTTCCCGCAATGCTGCACCCCTTTTCTGGTCAGCAGAAATAAGCAACGTTTACGTGATTTCATTGTTCAGCGATATGAGACCGAACAGCAAGATGTTATTTTAAAACCACTGGACGGTATGGGCGGCACATCCATCTACCGGGTCAACCCGCAAGACCCAAACCTCTCCGTCATCCTTGAAACAGTATCTGAAAATGAATCTCGTACAGTAATGGCCCAGCAATTCATCCCCGAGATCATCAATGGAGATAAACGTGTTTTATTGATCGATGGCAGCGCGGTACCTTATGCTTTAGCGCGCATCCCTGCTGCTGGTGAAACACGTGGCAATCTTGCCGCCGGTGGCACAGGTGTCGGCGTTGAACTCACCGAACGTGACCACTGGATATGCCAGCAAGTTGGTCCGGTGTTAAAACAACAGGGCATATTGTTTGCCGGTATCGATATTATTGGTGATTATCTGACAGAAATAAATATTACCAGCCCTACCTGCATACGAGAACTCGACCAGATATACTCACTGGACATCGCCGGCGACCTGATGCAATGTATAAAACAGCACTTGTCCTGATCCAGCAACGCTTATCTGTTATTTTCCCTGCTATCATTCTAGCTGTATCAACGATACTTGTTAGCGCCTGCAATCAAATAGAAAAACAGTATGATTACAGCATCTTTGCATTTGGTACTTTAATCGATATCACATTATATGATGTCGACCAACAGCAAGCTGATAACGCCTTCACTCAACTCCAGCAGCTTTTCGATAAAAACCATCTGGATTGGTCACCATGGACCAACGGTGACCTGGCACAGCTAAATAAACAACTAAGCACTCAATCGGTAATATCAGTACCCGCACACCTCATTCCAATTATCCAGACCTCCATCGATCTAAGCCAACAGAGCCATAATTATTACAATCCGGCGATCGGGCAGTTGATTAACCTCTGGCAGTTCCATAAATATCAGGATGAAGATATCCAACCGCCTGACGACGCCATGATTCAAGATTTAATCAACAAAAATCCACAGATGAGCGATCTATCGTTCAACGCTGATAAACAGCTAATAAATACCAACCCTGCTGTATTACTCAACTTTGGCGCCTTCGCAAAAGGCTATGCGATCAACCTCGGCGTCAGACACCTACAGGCACTCGGCATACACAACGCGGTCATTAATGCCGGTGGTGATCTCAGTGTCATCGGGCAACACGGTAACCGTGCATGGAACATCGGCATCCGGCACCCACGTAATAATAAGATACTGGCAAGTGTTGAAGTTAACAGCGATGAGAGTGTTTTTACATCTGGCGATTACGAACGATTTTATACCTACCGTTCTAAACGTTTCCACCACATCCTCAACCCGAAAACAGGCTATCCAACAGACGACGCACAATCGGTGACAGTGATACATACCGATGCAGGGCGTGCCGATGCCGCGGCCACTGCATTATTTGTTGCCGGCAGTAAGGACTGGCAGGCCATCGCTAAAAGCATGAAGGTACGTTATGTCATGCTGATTGACGCGGATGGAAACATCCACCTAACTTCTGCGATGGAAAAACGCATCAAATTCCTAAATAAATCACCAACTTCGCGCATTATTGTTAGTGAGGAACTATAATGAATTAATGCAGATGAATCCAGATTGCAATTAAAACCACGAAACAGACAGGAATGACTTAATCATCTTGAAAAACGTCCTTAAAAATGATGAAAAATCGTAGAACGATCAAACCAACTGTCACTGATAACGACCGTTTTGGCATGACGTTTTTTCTTGCCACAATTTTTCACGGTATTATTATCTTAGGCGTCACTTTCAGCATATCCCCTCCCGCTGACAGCAAAACTGCACCGACGCTTGATATTATTCTGGTACAGACCCAGGCACCTGCTGATATCGAAGAGTCCGAAGATGTCGATTATCTGGCACAGGTTTCACAGCTCGGCGGCGGTGATGCAGAAGAAAAAGCCAGGTCTCGTGAACTGTTTAGCGCTGCAACATTATCAGACGAACCCGGCATTGCCCTGCAGGCCAGCGTGCAACAGGTACAGCAACAAAAACACAACGAGCAACAAGCTTTACTCACTCAACAGGATGCTGAGTATGCGATCAATACTGAAAAAACGCCTGTTAAAGCTGAGGATGATACAACGGTAAATGAAACAAACATTAGTGAAAATACACAAACAGCACGGCAGGCAGCCGAAATTAGTGACATCATAGAAGAACAGGCAAGTATTGATAGGACCAAATATCTAAATTCCAGCACCAAAGAATTCACCCCGGCAGAATATATGCGTAACTGGATCAATCGTGTTGAGCGTGTAGGTAATTTAAATTACCCTGACCAGGCCAGAAGAAAAAAACTAAGCGGCACGCTTATTCTTGATGTTGTTATCAACGCCGATGGTGAACTTGTCAAAACAGACCTGCGCCAATCATCCGGTCACCAGATCCTTGATGACGCTGCGAAACGCATTGTAAAATTAGCAGCCCCCTATTCCGCATTTCCAAAGAAACTTCGTAAAGAAGCAGATGTCATACATATCACCCGCAGCTGGGAATTTTTAAATAACAGCAGTATTCGTACACGGTGAAAAACACCTTTATCCATGGCAGTCAGCAATAAAACAGACTCCGGCAGCTACAATCTCACCGGACATTTTCTTATCGCCATGCCGTCACTGGATGATGGTTTTTTTAATCATGCGGTCACTTATATCTGCGAACATGATGAAACAGGCAGCTTCGGTATTATCATCAATCAGGAAACCAGCCTTACACTGCGGCAGATAATCAAAGAGATGAAAATAGAAACTCTAGATCATCACAATGAAGACCAGGCGGTGTTTATTGGCGGCCCGGTCGATCAGGGGCGTGGTTTTATACTACATCGACCAACGGGGGACTGGCAGTCAACGCTGAAAGTAAACGACAGCGTGGCTTTGACTACATCAAAAGACATCCTGCAAGCCATAGTAAATAATAAAGGCCCTAAAGACAGCATTGTAGCATTAGGTTACGCAGGCTGGGCTGCAGGGCAACTGGATGACGAAATCGCAAGTAATACCTGGCTGAGCTGCCCGGCTGATGAACAGATCATCTTTGATACACCTCCAGAAGAACGCTGGAAAGCCGCAGCAAAACTTATTGGTATTGATCTATCATTGCTCAGCAGCGATACGGGTCACGCTTGATCTCAACATCGATTTAAAATGGCAGCGATAAACGAACAGATAACAACCGTATTAGGTTTTGACTACGGTAAAAAACGTATTGGCCTTGCTACCGGCCAAACCATTACAAACTCTGCCACACCCTGTAAGACCATAAATCAGGTTGACGGCAACCCTGACTGGCAGGCGATCGATGCTGAAATTCAACAGTGGAAACCACAAAAATTAATTGTTGGCATGCCGTATCATACCGATGGCAGCGAAAATAAAATGACAGCTGCCGCCAGACATTTTTGCTACGAACTGGAAAAACGATTTAAATTGCCCGTGATCGAAGTCGATGAGGCATTAAGTTCTCAACAGGCTGAAGAGATACTTAAGGAAAATATAAAAATAAATAAGCAGAATAAGCACGAGATTGATAGAATAGCAGCCGCAATTATTGTGCAACGTTGGTTAGACCGGCAAACGTAGACCGGGCACAAAAAAACATATCCACTAAGTTAACGGAAATTTATGCATCAACTCGCCACACCAGATCAACTTCTGGCACAAATGGCAGAAAAAATACAAACATTGCTTGATGAAAAAGCAATCGATAATCCGTTGATGGTAGGCATTCATACCGGTGGTGTATGGGTAGCAACAGAACTTTACCAACAGCTCAATAACTCAAAAGACGTCTTTTCCGAACCCTTAGCAAGCCTGGATATCAGTTTCTATCGTGATGATTTTTCACGTATCGGATTGAATCCGGAAGTTAAACCATCAAAATTACCCCCCGATGTTGAAGACCGGCACATCATCCTGGTCGATGATGTGTTACACACCGGTCGAACGATCAGAGCTGCGATGAATGAATTATTTGATTATGGCCGCCCTGCCAGCATCACCCTGGTTTGCCTGCTTGACCGTAGCGGTCGCGAGCTGCCGTTACAGGCCGACATCGTCGGTGAACATGTTGTATTGAACGAAGGGGAACACATAAAATTGACAGGACCAGAGCCACTCGCCATCGAAGTGCTACCTGTTGATACAACACCCCAGGCCGTACTCAGGAGATAACAGGTCACCATGGTGAACAAAGCAGCAAAACCCACTGACGCTTTAATCGGACACGATGCATGGAATATACAATTAGATAACAACGGTCACTTAAAACATTTTCTGACCACCGAAGGGCTAGGCAGCAATATACTGACGCAAATTCTGGATACCGCAGAAAACTTTACTGATATCAACGAAAAAAGCATTAAAAAAGTCCCTCTGCTACGCGGCAAAACTATTGTAAATTTATTTTTTGAGCCCAGCACGAGAACCAGAACAACTTTTGAACTGGCCGCAAAGCGGCTTTCTGCAGATGTATTGAATATCAACATCAGCACCTCCGCTACATCAAAAGGTGAAACCCTGCTCGACACGCTGCAAAATATTCAGGCGATGCACTGCGATATGTTTGTCGTCCGACACAGCGATTCAGGTGCAGCTCATTACATTGCCAATCATGTGGCACCAAACATCAGTGTCATCAACGCCGGTGATGGCAGACATGCACACCCCACTCAAGCCATGCTGGATATGTTTACCATCCGTCGGAACAAGGGACCGGATTTTGGCAATCTTCGTGTTGCCATCGTCGGTGATGTTTTACATTCACGCGTCGCACGCTCGCAGATACACGCACTTAACACACTAAACACTGGCGACGTTCGCGTCATCGCACCAAAAACATTACTGCCTGTGGGCATTGAAAACATGGGCGTAAATGTTTTTCATGACCTGGAAACCGGCATCCAGGACGCTGATGTAGTTATTATGCTGCGTTTGCAAAAAGAGCGTATGGCAGGCGCGCTCTTACCTAGCGAACAAGAATATTTTCAACTCTATGGTCTTACTGAAGAAAAATTACGGGCAGCAAAAAAGGATGCCATCGTCATGCATCCAGGCCCCATCAATCGCGGTGTTGAAATCGATTCCAGCGTCGCCGATGGCTCACGTTCAGTCATCCTTGATCAAGTATCATATGGCATATCTGTTCGCATGGCCGTGATGACGATGACATTGGGACGCGAACCTGAAAAAAATGACAACGGAAGCGGTAGTCATACAGATAACATGGATGACAAGCCATGAACAATACCATTATAAAAAATGGGCAGCTGATAGACCCTGCAAACAATGTTGATCAACTCGCCGATATTCTTATCGTCGACGGGAAAATCGCAGCTATCGAACCAGCTAACACACTTACGATGAAGGATGATATCCAGATCATCGACGCGAGCAACTTAACCATTATTCCCGGCCTGGTCGATTGTTGCGCACGTTTACGTGAACCCGGACAAGAACATAAAGCAACCATCAAAAGCGAAACTATTGCTGCTACCAATGCCGGCATCACGACATTGTGCTGCCCGCCAGACACCGACCCGGTAATCGATGAACCCGCTGTTGTCGAATTAATCAATCAAAAAACAGCCAGTATCGCACATAGCCGTATAGTTACGCTCGGCGCATTGACAACAGGTCTAAATGGCGAACACTTAAGTGAGATGCATGCCTTACGGCAGGCTGGTTGCGTAGGATTAAGCAACTGCCGCAAGCCGGTGGAAAATTCTCAGATACTCAAGCGTGCTTTAACCTATGCCGCCACTTTTGATATGCGTGTTTTTATTGAGCCTGATGAACACTGGTTGAGCGTTGGCGGCAGCGCACACGAAGGTGAAATCGCAACAAGATTAGGCTTAAAAGGCATACCCGTTTCAGCAGAGACCGTCGCTATTGCACGTGCACTGGAGCTTGTTGCAGAGACGGGTGCCAGCGTTCACTTCGGGCGGCTGTCCAGCGCACAGGGTGCGGAAATGATAGCGCGAGCAAAAAATGAGCACTTACCCGTAACCGCAGATGTTAGCGCACATCAGTTACATCTCACTGAACACGACATAAGCAGCTTCAATAGTGCCTGCCATGTTATCCCGCCGCTACGCGCACAACGTGACCAGGAAGCATTACGAAATGCGGTCGTAAATGGCACCATCGATGCCATATGCTCAGACCATCAACCACATGATATCGATGCCAAACAGGCACCTTTTGCGAGTACCGAAGCGGGCATCTCAGGACTAGAAACGTTATTACCATTATGTTTACGACTGTCACAACAAACACCACTTACGACAAGCGATATAATCAAAAAAATCACATGCTCACCAGCAACGATCCTGGGTATTGATGCCGGCACTTTATCTGTCGGAGCAAATGCCGATATCTGTATATATGATGAAACCGAAGACTGGCAACTAGTAAGCGATGCCATATACAGCAGTGGTAAGAACACACCATTTCTAGGATGGAATTTTCAGGGAAAAGTTAAACACACCATGGTAAACGGTGATTTACTGTTTAGTGACGCTGAGAGTAGTTAAACTATCGTAAGTTATTTTTTTGTTTCGGTTGACGTACTTGGAAAATCAGCTGCTTCATTTTCGCGCGAATCATTCATACCTCCACCAAAATTAATCTTCCATTCAAGCTCACTCGCCGAATCCGCGTTGACCAGTGCAGCATCCAGACTGATCTGGCCGGCTTTATACAATTCCAGCAATGACTGATCAAATGTTTTCATTCCTTCGTCATTTCCTTTTTCCATGATATCGTTGATCTCATGGAAGTTCCCGTCACGTATCAATTTACTGATATAGGGCGTATTTACCATAACTTCAATAGCAGGTACACGGTTGCCATTTTCTGTTTTAACGAGTCGCTGCGCCAGGATACAGTTCAAATTTAAAGATAGATCCATTAACACCTGATTGTGGGCTTCGCTGGGAAAATAGTGCAACATGCGATCCAGTGTCTGATGTGCATTTGTCGCATGCAATGTGGTCAAGCACAGATGACCAGTATCTGCATAACGTAATGCAGCTTCCATTGTTTCTTTATCACGTGACTCTCCGATCATGATGACATCGGGTGCTTCGCGCATCGCTTCTCGTAATGCATTATCAAATGACAATGTATCCAGCCCCACTTCACGCTGCCCGACGATACATTTTTTATGACGAAACATAAACTCGATAGGATCTTCAATAGTGAGGATATGGCCACTTTCTGTCATATTACGATAATCAAGCATCGATGCCAGCGAAGTTGATTTCCCCATGCCAGTTGCACCTACCACAAGAATTAATCCTTTTTTACACATGATCATGGTCTTGTAAACTTCTGGCAAACCAAGATCATCAATAGTCGGTATATCTGCTTTTATGTAGCGAATAACCATAGAAACTTCGCCGCGTTGCAGATAGATGTTTATACGAAATCTTCCCAGATCGATATATGAGACGCCTAGATTTAATTCAAGCGTTCTTTCAAACTCCTTGATCTGAACCGGAGTAAGCAAATCGTATGCAAGCTTTTTAGTCATGCCAGGGCTCAGCATGCTTTTTCCAACCGGACGCATCGCACCTTCGATACGCACACTGACAGGCGCGCCTGTTGTGAAATACATATCAGACGCTTGCTGCTCAGACATTAATTTTAAGTACGGTTGCAAATTCATTTTCTCATCTCAACTAGTTGTTACGCTTCAGTGCTTTTCAACATGAAATAAAAAACGGATCACATAAAACGTGATTTATCATCGCTATCTTCTATCGTTACGTTATCCAGGCCTTCCATCAAATCATTGTTCTTCGATTCATTGCCTTCCAGCTTAATCCTCAAGCGTAAATCATTGACAGAGTCTGCATTCCTTAATGCGTCTTCATATGTAATCTGGCCGCTCTCATACAGATCAAATAATGCCTGGTCAAATGTCTGCATGCTGAGTTCTGTAGATTTCGTCATCAGTTCTTTTATTTCGTGGACTTCACCTTTAAATATTAAGTCCGCCATCAATGGTGAATTGATCATGATCTCAACTGCCGCCACACGGCCTGTCCCTGATGTTGTTGCTATCAGACGCTGCGAGACCAAACTCTTTAAATTTAATGACAGGTCCATCAACAGTTGTTGACGTCGCTCTTCCGGGAAGAAGTTGATAATACGATCCAGTGCCTGATTAGTACTATTCGCATGTAATGTCGATAAACATAGGTGGCCAGTCTCGGCAAAAGCAATAGCATGTTCCATTGTTTCACGGTCACGTATCTCACCGATCAAAATAACATCTGGCGCCTGTCGTAAAGTATTTTTCAGCGCTATTTCATAACTATCTGTATCAACACCTACTTCACGTTGCGTCACGATACAGTTACCATGGTTGTGCACGAACTCGATCGGATCTTCGATAGTAATAATATGGCCATGACTATTCTGGTTACGATATCCAACCATCGCTGCTAACGATGTAGACTTACCAGATCCGGTAGCTCCTACAAAAATAACCAGGCCACGTTTAGTCATCGCTATATCTTGTAATACAGGCGGCAAGTTTAAATCTTCAAAGACTGGAATATCTGAACGGATAACACGAAGCACGACACCAACAGAGCCACGTTGGGTAAATGCATTGACACGAAATCGTGAGAGGCCCGGCAGACTAATCGCGAAATTACACTCCTGCGTCTCTTCAAATTCTGCACGTTGTTTATCGTTCATGATCGCACTGACCAGCACCTGCGTATGCTGTGGATTTAACGACTGATTCGACAACGGCTTCATTTCACCATCGACCTTGATAGAAGGAACTGCGCCCGCAGTAATGAACAGGTCAGAACCATCCTTCTGTACCATAGTTCGCAGCAGGTCATGCATGTATTTTATTGCTTTATCGCGATCCACTTAGACCACCTCATTACTTAATTTATTAATACGGTCACTCTGAATATTTCGATTATTAATCATCAGCTAATTTAGAAAAGATCTTTATTAGCCGCTTTTTTACGTGCTTCATCTTTACTGATCAGCCCTCGTGATAACAGTTCTTCCAGGTTCTGATCCAGTGTTTGCATGCCCAGCGACTGGCCTGTTTGGATCGCAGAAAACATCTGTGCAATCTTGTTCTCACGGATCAGGTTTTTAATCGCGGATGTGCCGATCATGATTTCATGTGCGGCTATACGGCCGCCGCCAATTTTTTTCAGCAGGGTCTGTGAGATGACAGAGCGCAATGATTCTGACAACATCGCACGTACCATCTCTTTCTCAGCCGCTGGAAATACGTCAACGATACGGTCGACGGTCTTCGCAGCCGAACTGGTATGCAAGGTACCGAACACCAGATGGCCTGTTTCAGCAGCAGATAATGCGAGTCGAATTGTTTCGAGGTCACGCATCTCACCCACCAGGATAACGTCCGGGTCTTCACGTAATGCAGACCGGAGAGCTTCACTAAAACCCAGGGTGTCGCGATGTACCTCACGCTGATTGATCAACGATTTTTTACTCTCATGCACAAATTCGATCGGGTCTTCAATGGTGAGGATATGGCCGTAATGGTTTTCGTTAACATAGTTCACCATGGCTGCAAGTGTGGTTGATTTCCCTGACCCCGTCGGGCCTGTAACCAATACGATACCGCGAGGTGTATCTGAAATCTCTTCAAATATCTTCGGTGCACCTAACTCTTCCAGTGTCAAAATTTTTGATGGAATCGTACGAAAAACCGCACCTGCACCACGATTATGATTAAACGCATTTACACGAAAACGAGCCAGACCAGGAATCTCAAACGAAAAGTCAGTTTCCAGATATTCCTCAAAAGTCTTGCGCTGTTTGTCGTTCATGATGTCGTACACCATGCCATGGACGTGCTCATGATCCATAGGGTCAACATTAATACGTCGCACGTCTCCATCCACACGGATCATCGGAGGCAACCCCGCAGACAAATGTAAATCCGATGCCCCATTTTTTACGCTAAATGCAAGTAACTGAGCGATATCCATCAATTTCCCCTGATATACTTAAAACTGTTCTTTTTATGACTCCCCTATTTATAGCTAAAAAATCCACTTTCTTCCTGTATTCGGCGAGTATTTCATCAATATTTTTGCTTTAAGGAGACTCTGATGAATGAACAAAAGCTTGGATGCCTAGTGAGTATGTTAAAATTTATCCATTATTGTAATTAACCGATGTGTGAACCACCGATGCCTACGATTGGATTTATTGGCGGCGGCAACATGGCCGGCAGCCTTATTGGCGGACTGATTAATGCAGGTTATCTAGCCGCTGACATTATTGTTACTGAGCCTGATGCTAAAAAACGCAAAACGCTATCCACTGAATTTAACGTCGGCACAGGAGCAGACGTTAATGTGCTGGAGAATTGCGAAATTATCATTTTGGCAGTCAAACCACAGGTACTAAAAACCGTATGCCAACAACTCGGCAGCAGCCACACTAAACACCCGTTATTTATCTCTATTGCTGCCGGCGTTAGAAGCACCGACATCAACCGCTGGTTAAACCAGGACAAGCCTGCCGGACAACGGGCGATCGTTAGATGTATGCCGAATACACCTGCTTTATTACAATGTGGCGCATCTGGTTTGTTTGCGAATGAATCAGTCACAGACGAGCAAAAGCAACAGGCAGAAAATATTCTTAAAGCTGTCGGCCTTGTCATCTGGGTAGATAAAGAAGAACTACTAAACGCTGTTACGGCCGTTTCAGGCAGTGGTCCAGCTTATTTCTTCCTGTTAATGGAAGCCATGCAACAAGCGGGTGAAAAACTAGGCTTAACAACTGAAGTCGCGCAACAGCTGGTCTTGCAGACGGCCCTTGGGGCAGCGCGTATGGCTACTGAAAGCGACTTATCGCCTGCTGATCTACGAAAAAACGTAACCTCGAAAGGTGGCACAACTGAACAGGCGATCTTGAATTTTCAGTCTGCAAATTTTCAACAAATTGTTTTTGAGGCCCTGCAAGCAGCAAACGATCGGTCTATATCACTGGCAGATGAACTTGGTTCAGAATAAGTAAAAATAATTTAACATTTTATTGGCAGGCTAAAAATAATGAGTCACGACAATCCCTTTATCTTTCTGATAAATACTCTTTTTAGTATTTACATCGCTATCATGTTGCTGCGTTTCATACTGCAACAGGTAGGTGCAGATTTTTACAACCCGATCTCACAGTTTATAGTTAAAGCCACTCAGCCTTTAGTCAATCCTGCCCGACGATTTATTCCCAGTATAAAAAAAATAGATACCGCTACACTAGTACTGGTACTGGTTTTACTTATCGTAAAAATGGTTCTTATATTCAGTATTGCCGGTTATCCGATGGATGGCTTGCAGCTTTTAATCAAGGGACTTTATGATCTGGTATCCCTTACCTTCGACATCTTTATTGTTGCTTTATTCGTTCAGGCCATCCTAAGCTGGATAAACCCTGACCCTTATCATCCGGTTAGCAGCCTGCTGCGTAGTCTGACCGCGCCTGTGCTCAACCCGATAAAAAAACATGTCCCACCAATCGGTGGTATTGATCTATCTACGATAATGGCGTTGATTGGTTTGATGTTTATCAAACGCCTAGTGCTGTCGCTATTTCAGATGTTATGAAATTTTTTCACCACGGAGGTCACCGAGAAAAGATTGTTAGTGTTGTTTAGCTATTTTAATGCAGGTGCGAATTCATTCGCACGACGAACACATACTTTGGCACCATTGTGCGAATGAATTCGCTCCTACAAAAAACTCTATGACCTCCGTGTCCTCTGCGGTTAAAGTTTTTTATTTCACCAATGAATTCAAATCAAATATCGGCAACAGGATACCCAGAACGATAAGCAATACCATCAGACCCATGGCCAGAATGATCACCGGCTCTAATATACCCACGATGTAAGCAATCAACGTTACTTGCTCACGTTCCAGTTGCATCGAAGCGCGTTCCAGCATTTCTTCTAACTTACCACTGTTTTCCCCGCTGGCGATAAGCTGCAGAGTCATCGGGGGAAATAACTTGCTATGCTCCAGTGCATTTTTTATTCCTGTACCTTCGCGCACCCGGTCTGTCGCCTGCAAAATCGCCTCCCTCATCGGCAGGTTCGCCACTACTTTTGCTGAAATTTTCATCGCTTCGAGAACGGTTACGCCACTACCACTAAGGATACTGAATGTGCGGGTAAACAATGCCGCATTCAAACCACGCACGAGACGTTGAATAATCGGCAACCGAAACAGGAACATGTGGTATTTCATCACAAACGCCGGCTTTGTTAACGCTACCTTGAAACCGACAATAGCAGCAACTACGACAAACAACATCAACAGACCATAATCAACAACAAAATCACTCATCGCAATCAATGAGATGGTCAGCCCCGGTAACTCCTGCCCCGTATCCTCAAAGACCGAAACCACCTGCGGCACGATGCTGGTCATCATGAAAACAACAATGGCAATCGCAAACAATGATAGAAATGCAGGATAAATTAGTGCCTGCCTGACTTTGCTCTGAATTTCCTGCTGGCTTTCAGTGTAATCCGCCAGGCGCTCCAATACCGTATCAAGATGACCGGATTGCTCACCTGCATCGACTGTCGCACGATATAATTCTGGAAAAACCTTGGGGTAGTCGGCAAGACCTGCAGCGAGTGTATGACCTTCGAGTACGCGGGAACGAATCGCGTACAACATACTTTTTATTCTTGGTTTGTCCGTTTGATTGGCAACGGCTGAAAGTGTTTCATCCAATGGTAAAGCTGCCTGGATCAATGTGGCCAGCTGTCTTGTCAATAAAGCTAATTCTGTTGAGCTGATACTACGCTGTAAAAAAAGCGGCTTATTCAGGCCCGCACTTTTACCACTACCCTGCTTGCCTTGCGCTTTTTTAAGACTCTCGGTGATCTCCAGCGGCATCAAGCCCTTATCACGTAATATCTGGCGAACCTGTCTGGCACCATCACCTTCGATGATCCCTTTTAACTCTTTGCCTTTTGCATCCAGTGCAATGTAATCAAATGCTGCCATTTTAAAAGCGGTGAATAGTTATTAGTGAATAGCGAATAGTGAAAAACTCTTTTTTCCACTGTTGCTCTGTTATCAGAAATTGCTCTTTGCTTTTCACTATTCACTATTCACTATTAGTTATTAACTGCTATTTAGTCTTCTCTACTAACACGCAAAACTTCTTCGAGCGATGTTTCACCTTCAAGAATCATGCGTTTACCATCCTGGCTTAGACTCGGAGAGATCGTTCGCGCATACTCTTCCATCGCCTGTTCACCATCACCTTCATGAATCATGTTTTGTAAATGATGATCGATAGGAATAAATTCATATAAACCACTTCGGCCTATATAACCTAAATGATTACATTCACTGCATCCATCAGCAGAATAAATAACAGTATGGTCGTCTGCATCCATACTCAGCCACTCGCGTTCTTTCTGTGTGGTCTCATGCGGTTTTTTACAATGCGGACATAGGTTTCTAACCAGTCGTTGCGCCATTACACCGATCAAACTGGATGCCAGCAAGAAAGGTTCAACACCCATGTCACGTAGACGGGTGATCGCACCAATCGCACTATTAGTATGCAGGGTGGACAACACGAGATGTCCCGTCAAACTGGCTTGAACGGCGATCGAAGCCGTTTCCAGATCACGTATCTCACCGATCATCACCACATCAGGATCCTGTCGCAAGATAGAACGCAAGCCACGGGCAAATGTCATATCGACTTTTGTATTCACCTGAGTCTGCCCGATTCCATCGATGTAATACTCAATCGGATCTTCGACCGTTAAAATATTTCGTGATTTAACATTGAGGATAGTTAGACCAGCATACAGTGTTGTGGTTTTACCAGATCCAGTCGGGCCAGTAACCAGGATAATACCATGGGGTTTATGCAGCATCTGATGAAATCTGTCATGTTCTGTTTTCGACATGCCCAGCTGTTCAAGATCAAGTCGTCCTGCCTGTTTATCGAGCAGACGCATAACGACACGTTCGCCATGTCCTGACGGTAAAGTTGATACACGCACATCGACGGCTCGACCGGCAACACGTAACGAGATACGCCCATCCTGTGGCAGACGTTTTTCTGCAATATCCAGTTTTGCCATTACTTTGATACGAGATATTACCAATGGCGCGATATTTCCCGGTGGCTGCAAGATCTCACGCAACATACCATCCACACGAAAGCGGATACGTAAACGATTTTCAAAGGGTTCGACATGTACGTCCGAGGCATTAACTTTTATCGCCTCGCTTAATAATGCGTTGATCAAACGGATGATCGGCGCATCATCATCCGCCTCCATCAGATCCTCAGGCTCCAGTGTTTCCGCAAGCTCATCTAAATTCAGCTCGTCACCAACACCTTCCATCATCGCCATTGCCTGGTCACTTCCCTGTTCATAGGTCTGTGCCAGCAAAGCTGCAAACTGCTCTTCTGTAGTAGGATTCAACGAAATATTGCGACGCGTTATGCGACGAACTTCTGCAAGGACGACCGGATTAGGCGAGTCGCGATGCAATAAATTGACAACATCATCTTCGATCTGACCGATCAGCACACCATGACGTTTAGCAAACGCGTATGGCAAAATCTGTGAGGTTAATGGTGGGACTAAATCCTGCGGGTTACTATCCTCATTTAACTCGACTGCCTGTTCGGCATTAGAGGAATCCATCATCATCTTCATCCCAGTCGCTATCGTCTGAATCAATGTTAACCTGTGATTTTTCTTCCGCTTGTTTTGACCTGTCCAACTCTTCTATGGGCGGCAATCTTGGCGCTGCACTATCTAACAAACCAAAACTTCCATCCTCTTCGTTATATGCTTCGCTTTCTATACCACGTATATAATTATACTTTTCGTTGGTTATAAAAGCGGCATCTCTATGATCACGTAAAATACTTGGACGCAAGAACACCATCAAATTTGCTTTTGATTTGGTAGTACTTTGCGAGCGGAATAAAAACCCTATCAATGGGATATCACCGAGCAGTGGCACTTTACTTTCTGTGTCTGTTACTTCCTCCTGAATCAAACCACCTAAAATAAGGATACCTCCATCATCCACTAATACACTTGTTTTAATCGAGCGTTTTCGTGTAGCTATACCGAGCTCAACAGTACCCGGAATCACGCTTGATGTCTCCTGCTCTATCACCAGTTTAACGGTATCACCTTCATTAATCTGTGGCGTTACTTTTAAGGTTAAACCAACATCCTGCCTTTCGATGGTTTGAAATGGGTTACTTGGATCAGTACTTCCGGTGCCGGTAAAACTACCCGTTACAAACGGTAAATTCTGACCAACGATTAGTTCTGCCTCTTCATTATCCAGTGTAACGATATTCGGGGTTGATAAGATGTTGGTATTTTGATCCGTTTGTAAAGCACGCAACAGAGCACCATATCTCACGCCTGAACTGCCTTCGCCGCCGATACCAAAGGACAAACCTGAAGGTAACGATGTTGGTACAGCATCACCAAGGGCTGCTAGCAGTAAATCACCAACACCGGCGAAATTACTCACACCTACGGGCAAAGCACCGCTGTCTCGCTGTGATGCATCGACTGCCAGTCCAACACCGATCTCTTTATCATTAGTAGTAGTGATCTCAGCGATAATTGCTTCGATCAACACCTGTGCACGTCGTATGTCCAACTGGCGAATAACGGCTTTTAAATTTTTGACCGTGTTTTGGTCAGCGGTAATAATTAACGCATTGGTTTCTTCATCTGCCTGAATAATGGCATTCTGGCTAATGACACTACCCGTCGTTACTTTCGTTGGCGCAGCTTTTACTTTAGAGGCCTTTGCTCTTTTACCCTCTTCTTTTAAACCGGTTAATATCTTTGCCAGATTTTCTGCTTTAGCATATTTCAAATAGATGACATGCGTATTACCACCACCATCTTCTAATGGCGTATCTAGATAACTGATGGTTGCTCGCATCCTTAACCGTGAGGAACGCTCGCCAGTCACTAAAACACTGTTGGTTCTATCATCTGCAGCCAGTTTCACTTTTTTCGTAGCACCTTTAGCAGCAGCACCGCCCGTATTAAGCGAATTTAAGATACGCACCAACTCAGAAGCTGAAGCATGTTTTAACGGGATAATCTCCAGCTCATCACTGTCTGGACGATCAACACCAGCAATAATTTTTAACAGGCGCCTTATATTGCCGGCATGGTCAGTAATTATTAATGTATTTGTCGGATTGTATGCTGCCAGATGGCCTTGCTGTGGCACCAGAGGTCTTAATATCGGAACTAGCTGTGATGCAGGAACATGATCTAAACGAATGATCTTTGTAATTAATTCGTCAGAAAGATATGTATCTTGTCTGGTAGACAATGGCAATGGGCCTTGCTTGGCATTGACCTCGGGAACAATTTTGATCACCGAACCTGTTGGCACGGCAGCATAACCATGTACTTGCAAAACAGAAAGAAAAACTTCATACACCGCTTCAGGCGTTAGTGTATTCGCTGAGATGACCGTTACCTTCGCTTTAACGCGCGGATCAATAATGAAGTTTTTACCGGTAAATTTGGAAACAGTGCTGATCAATGCGCGGATATCAGCATCTTTTAGATTTAGCGTGATTTCATCGGCAATAGCCTGGGTAGCAATACAAAGAGATAACAAAGCTGATAACAACACACCTTTAGCCGTACGCCGCGAGCGCAAACCAGATGATAATAATCGTGTTAGTAATTGAACCATTGTCATGCAAACTTTCCTAAATATCTTTCTTATTGTAGCGTAATGCTGAGCGGGACTTCTGCGCCATTACGCTTCACCACTATATTCACATTTTTCGCTGTACTTAATTTACGCAAAGCACTGATGCCGTTTTGAGGTTTATCCAGTTTTACGCCATTAATCTCTGTTATCACGTCTGTAGGCCGTATCCCTAACTCAGAGAGTAACTCACCTTTTTTCTGTGGCTGTAAACGATAGCCGACTTGTTTACCATTTTCTTTGACGACAACAGGTAGCGCATATTCACCAAATGACGTCGGGTTTTTTAGAATATCTTTTCGGATTGTTGCTAGCGCTCTTCCAGCGACGCCACCTGAACCACCAGACCGTAAATTATATCCTGCCTTATTCGTTGGCTTTAAATTAACACCGCTTATTTTCTGCAGCTTTAATATCTCCCTTCGACCGCTACGCTCGAGCACCACATGCTCTGGATGAATCTCTTTGATTAAAACCCCGCCCTTCATTTTATCACCCACGCCGTAAATTTCTTCCTTACCGGATTTCCCCTGGGCGATAATAGCGCTGGCTAACTTCATTGGCTTTGCTGCCAAAACACCTTTAAGAGTGAGATTAAGCTTTGTTTCAGGCGCTTTAGCTTGTTTAGCCACCGGCGCACTTTGACTGATACCAAAAACATTAGCCGATGTTAATTGTCTAAATTTATTCTGTTGCGCCTGCTTACTACTGACCGACCCAATTTTTTTCTGAACTGGCAACACCTTTTCATCCTCCTGTGAAAAAAACATCCAGGTGGTTTCTACCAACAAATAGGCGCAGGCAACGATAAGCAGTAAACTCATTATCACAGCCATACGTTGGTTAATTTTCAGTAACACAACCGGGTTGTTTAGTTGTGTTATCAGTGTGTTAGCTATCAATTTGAGATATATTCTTAAAGTTCGTACGTAAGCTAAATTCTAGCAGTCTATGCCCTGCATTGCTGAGCAATTACATGAATTAACATTATATTTTCACAATTGGCATGAAAACAACGTTAATGAGACGTGAAAATTAGCTAAAAGTTTAACTGAAGGATTCTTACTGGTGGCGACAGAAACGGTAAATAGCAATTTCGCCTAGCAAATTGGGAAACAAATTCGTCAGCCAACTGCCTTTTTTATGGCTGTAATCCACTACCGCGCGCTCCAGAATCTGAATACCGTGCTTTTGGCACAGTATTTCAAAATCATTAAGCGTACACAAGTGTACATTCGGCGTATTAAACCATTGATTTGGCAAGTTTTTTGTAACGGGCATAATGCCTTTCAAACCCAGTTGCAAACGTGCACTCCAGTGCGCCATATTAGGAAAAGTGACGATACCCTCAGCGCCAACTCTCAACATTTCCTCGATTAACAGATCAGGCTGCTCCGTCGCCTGTAACGTTTGACTCATGATGACACAGTCGAAACTATTGTCCGCAAAATAAGCCTTTAAGCCATCATTAAGATTTGCCTGAATGACGTTGATATTTTTTTCAACACACACTTCGATGTTAAATAGATCAATCTCAAGCCCATACCCTAGAACATTATGCTGATCACGCAGATACGCCAACAATGTGCCATCACCACAGCCTAGATCCAGCACCTTGGTATCTGCTTTTATCCAGCCCGCAATAATGTCCAGATCTGCTCGCAGACTGCCTTTCTCCATTCCCTTTAGATGCTCGATTGCCTGACTCATGACAGATCCTTAGCAATATTCAGCATGTACGAGCCTAAAACATTCATGTAATGAGGAATTGGGATTAAAAAAGCATCATGCCCCTGATTAGCATCGATTTCGATATAACTCACTCGCTTTTCAGCCTGCAACAAAGCTTTGGTAATCTCCCGTGAGCGCTCTGGCGCAAACCGCCAGTCAGAAGTAAATGAAATAACCAGAAATTGGGCACTGGTCTGTTTTACTGCCAGTGCCAGATTGTCTTCATAGTCACTGGCCGGATCAAAATAATCCAGTGTTTTGGTCATCAATAAATAGGTATTAGCGTCAAAACGATCAACAAATGAACGCCCCTGATAACGCAGATAGCTTTCGACCTGAAAATCCACATCAAAACCAAAATTTAGCTTACCTTCTCGCAATTCACGGCCAAACTTATCGCGCATGGCGTCATCCGATAAATAAGTAATATGTCCCAGCATCCTCGCCAGCATCAGCCCACGACGTGGCACGGTATCGTTTTCCAGATAATGCCCATCACAAAAATCAGGGTCTGACATAATAGACTGGCGAGCCACCTCATTAAATGCAATATTCTGTGCTGAAAGCTTAGGTGCTGCCGCTATAACAATGGCATGTTTTATTAAATCCGGATAATCGATCGTCCATTGCAGAACCTGCATACCACCCAGGCTGCCGCCGATAACGGCACACCAGTGGTTTATGTTGAGTGACAGCATAAAGCGGTATTGGCACTTCACCCAATCCTTGACGGTAACGATAGGAAAGTCAGGCCCCCAGTATTTGCCCGTTTCAGGATTAACGGTATTAGGACCACTTGAACCTTTACAACCACCAAGATTGTTAATAGACACCACAAAAAACCGATTGGTATCAATTGGCTTGCCCGGGCCTATTGCGCTATCCCACCAGCCCGGCTTTTTATCATCCATGCCGTAATAACCCGCAGCATGTTGATCACCTGATAGAGCATGGCAGATCAGGATAGCATTACTGGAATCCGCATTCAGTTCGCCATAGGTCTCATAGGCAATGTCATACTCTGCCAGGGTTTTATCGCATTCCAGCGTTAACGCTTCAGCAAAGTGGGTAGTTTTTGTTTCAACAATTCCTACAGAATCGTCTGCTATGGTTTCAGGCATTTAATTTAATGTATTTACGCTCAGCGTTCTTATGGTATATCGCAGTGTAATTTGTGGCCATAAAAGATGCAATCAGCACCATCATTGATTTTTATCCGTTATATCTTTTATCCACTCTAAAAACCACACCAGAATACCGCCAATAGCACCCAATAGATGCGCTTCAGTTAACACGCGACCGCCTGCCATATCTTCTGAACCGGGCAATGCACCGTTAAAAAATTCCCAGACCAGTTTCGCGATCAATACCGTCGTCAACACATAACCGCTGACCGGGTAGAATCGGATTTCTCGCAGAGCGCCATACAAAAATAAACCATGTAGCACACCCGACAAACCCACATAATAACGCAGTTCAGGCATCCCCCACCATATCCCGGCACTAATGACACTGGATGAAACGACGATAACAATAAACCATTGTTTGAACGTGGCATGTGCACTAAAGAAAAAAGCCACGATGGCCAAACCTGCCATATTCAACAACCAATGCGACCAGTTCAAATGCACGATATGCCCGCTGAGCAATAAC
Organism: Gammaproteobacteria bacterium; assembly: GCA_030637945.1. GTDB lineage: Bacteria > Pseudomonadota > Gammaproteobacteria > SZUA-229 > SZUA-229. The sequence continues at coordinate 956 of DAOWFN010000092.1, read as the reverse complement.
CATACTTCTCCCTGCGCGACCAGACCACGGTTAAATCGCCAGCTATCCACCCATTCAAACGCCTGCAAAGAAAAGGAAAGCAGAAATAGGATAAACCAGAGAATATGACTAGAATGATATTGGTAACGAAACTTTAATAGATTAGATATTGTCATTGTAATAGGCAGTTAGCCTGGCATTTGCTATTATCCAAAAGATATTTTTTGTGCTTTTAACATAACTTTCGCAGTTTAAAGCAATTAACCCGTGCAACATAGATTTGCATTCACTGGAGCTTTTACGTGTTTTATCAAACAGCAAAATTCACCCCATATAAACATATTGGGAAACAGTCTGGTTTTACCCTGATCGAAATCATGGTCGTTGTAGTCATCATCGGTATCTTAGCCAGTGTTGTTGTACCTCGCATAATGGATAACCCGGATAAAGCCCGTGTTGCCAAAGCGAAAAATGATATCCAGGCATTAGGCGGTGCTCTGGATATATATCGCCTGGACAATTATGTCTACCCGACGACAGATCAAGGACTGGATGCACTGGTGAATAAACCCTCTTCTTCACCTGAAGCACAAAACTGGAAACAGGGCGGTTACATCAAAAAGTTGAACAAAGATCCCTGGGGCAATGACTACTTATATTTAAACCCTGGCGAACACGGTGAGACCGATATTTTTTCACTAGGTGCTGATGCCGCACCCGGTGGTGAAGGCCCTAATACAGACATCGGTTCATGGGATTAGGATCAAACACCTCTTTGAAATCAAGCATCTGGTTTTATTTTTTAACCCGCGTCATTCCGGCACGTTTTTAGCCGGAATGACGACTATTGGGTTTGCTGCTAAATATGCAAACAAGCTTTACATCTCAAATCACTAAGCGACATCATGGCTTTACTCTACTAGAGCTGCTGGTAGTGGTCGTTCTCGTCGCCATTCTTTTCACCTATACCACTCTCG
>DAOWFN010000121.1 GCA_030637945.1 Gammaproteobacteria bacterium | reverse complement strand
AGCGTAAAAGATATACACCAGCAGATGAAGAACTGCTCAGACTGCACAAATACCGATGAGTGCGACGAGAAGTTAGCCCAGCCCGATATTGATGTGACTGAAATTGAGTTCTGTAATAATGAAGCGGATCTAAAAGAAATAAAACGTCATCAATCAGAATCAGTACACGAATAATACGGAAGAAACAAAAAACTTTTTAAGCTCAGACTGGGCGGGCATTTTAGTGTTAGCTACGAATAACAAACCCTGAAACTGATAACCGCGTGGGCACAATGAGACGTGCTCACCCTACGCAGATATTTAAGCTACCTGTACAGGTATTTGATTTGAGGTACGAATAATCTGATTCGCGCCATTGAGGTAAACGAGCGTTGGTTTAAAATTTGCCACCTCATGTTGCGACAATCGCGCGTAACAACAGATAATTACTCGATCGCCTTTATTTGCCTTATGTGCTGCAGCGCCATTAACAGAGATTACGCCACTTCCTGCTTCAGCCTGAATGGCATATGTAGTAAAACGCTCACCATTATTCAGATTGTAGATATGGATCTGCTCATATTCATGAATACCCGCCGCAGACAATAAATCCGCATCAATCGCGCATGAACCTTCATATTCCAGTTCGGTAAGCGTCACTGTTGCTTGATGAAGTTTTGATTTTAAAAGTGTAATTTCCATAAATATTTAATCTGTCACGGATCTTAATGAATACCTGTTCGAGTAGTATATCAGCATTTCCGTATATTATCGTTTATCCAGGCCGTCGCTTCAAGTCCAGTAGTGCGCAACATCTTGATTAAATAGTAAATTTCAAATTATCGATCAAGCGCGTTTTGCCTATTTTCGCTGCCGCCAGAATAATTAATTCCTTATTTTTAGTGATCTCATCATCAGACACCTCATTCAGGCTGGAAGTTTCCCTGAGCGTCACATAATCCACTATAAAACCATGATTTTCTAAGGTTTCGACACAGGATTTCTCTGCTTGTTTAATATCTGCTCCCTGCTCTATTTGATGTCGAAACACCAGCAATGTTTCAGACAACAATCTGCTCTTTGCTCTTTCTGACACATTTAAATAACTGTTTCGTGAACTCATCGCCAAACCATCCGATTCACGCCTGGTCTCAGCGCCGATAATCTTAATGGGCAAATTCAGGTCTTCAACCAATCGCCTGATAATTAATAACTGCTGGAAATCTTTTTCTCCGAACACAGCAATATCCGGTTGCACCATATTAAACAGTTTTAATACCGCCGTCGCCACACCCTTAAAAAATCCCGGGCGGAACTCACCTTCAATAATCTGTGACAGAATCGGCACATCAACAAACGTACTTCGCTGTTGACCCTGAGGATACATCATCGAATCATCCGGCATAAAAACCAGGTCCACCCCCAGCTTGTTCAATTGCTCCAGGTCAGCATCCAGGGTTCTCGGATAACTCTCAAAATCTTCATCAGGTGAAAATTGTAGCGGATTGACATAGATACTAACCACGACACGTGAAGCTTTTTGTTGCGCGATCTCAACCAGCGACAGGTGACCATCATGCAAGTTGCCCATGGTAGGCACAAAGGCAATGATTTCTTTATCATCACGCCACCCATCTATTTGCGCGCGTAACTGCTCTATGTTTTGACAGAGTGTCATCGACATAAATCAATACTGCCTGAACTTAACTTAACTGAACACATGCTCAGCTGCAGGAAACTCACTTTCTTTAACTGCTGTTACGTAATGTTTTACCGCATCTTCAATACTATTAGAAGACGACATAAAACTTTTACTGAACTTGGGACGTATGCCAAAACTTATATCGAGGATGTCATATAACACTAATATCTGACCATCACAGTCAGCGCTTGCACCGATACCTATAACCGGTATATCCAGTTCTTCAGTGATTTTACCTGCTAACGATGCCGGTACGCATTCGAGCAACATCAGATCAGCACCTGCTTCCTGCAGGGTTAAGGCATCAGCAATCATTTTACCTGCCGCTACTTCATCTCTGCCCTGCACACGATAACCGCCAATCTTATGCACATACTGCGGCTGCAGACCCAGGTGCGCACAGACAGGAATACCATTTTTATTAAGCGCTGCTACCGTTTCAGCCTGATCGACACCGCCTTCAAGTTTTACCATGTGCGCGCCGCCCTGCTTCATGAACAAACCTGCATTTAACACAGCTTCCTCAATAGAGGTAAAACTTAAAAAAGGCATATCAGTAATCAATAATGCATTCGTTAAACCTCTGGCAACACACTGGGTGTGATACAACATATCTTCAACAGACACAGGCAAGGTAGTTTCTTCTCCTTGAATAACCATGCCTAAAGAATCACCGACCAGCACGACATCAACACCCGACTTCTCCAGCAACTGCGCAAAACTCGCGTCATAAGCTGTTAAGCAGGCGATTTTTTCTTTTGCCTGTTTCATTTCAGCTAATCGGCGTACCGTTACTTTTTTCCTGGTGTCTGTCTGTGTGCTCATAATCAATATATTTCTGGTGATATTTACGAGTATATCTCAAGCATTTGTATTACCCTGAGAGAAATCGCGGAACAAGTTTCCGCTCCTACAACTACTCACTGTTATCTATTCACTGCTTTTAAAGCGCCACCTGTGTAGGATTAAAATAATGACGCCCTGATTGCACTTCTGATATCTGCTGATGAAGCAACTGATAATCCGCCTCATTATTTGCAAAATCGATATCTGCAGCATTTACGATTAATAAGGGCGTATCATCATACTGATAAAAAAATCGCACATACGAATCACATAAGCGTTGTAAATAAGCCGCTTCGATAAATCGCTCGTGTTTTAAGCCGCGCTTTTGAATGCGGTCTAACAAGACTTCAACAGGAGCCTGTAGATACACGACAAGATCCGGTTGCGGAGTGTCGATGGTTAAATTTGAATAAACCTGCTCATACAGCTCAAGCTCATCCGCATCTAAAGTAAGCTCCGCAAACAGACGATCTTTCTCGATTAAAAAATCAGCTACACGAACAGGGTTAAACATATCTTCCTGCTTCATCTCTGCTAACTGTCGTGTACGCTGCAGCAGAAAAAACAATTGCGTGGGTAATGCAGCTGCTTTTGGATCATCATAAAACCTTTCCAGAAAAGGATTTTCATTTGCGCCTTCAAGTAACAAGTCGCTACCAAAAGAACTGGCGAGTTTATTGGCCAGTGTTGTTTTCCCGACACCGATAGGACCTTCTACAACGATAAAATCCGGTGTATCTAACTCTTGCTTCAACTGAGAGATCATTCAATATTTCCTGCAAACTGGCAAGCAAAATCAGACGTCTTATCTACAGCTGATTCTACAACAATTTTTAATATTCCTTTTCCCGGTATTTTTAACTCAGGATTAATTTTTAACAATGGCATATAAACAAAATCTCGCGAACAGATGCCCGGGTGCGGGACTATTAAATCATCTGCCTTAATCTGTTGATCCGCATACAACAATATATCCAGATCAATAGTACGTTCACCCCAGTGACGCTGTTTTATTCGTCCTTGCTGTTTCTCGATCAACTGACAGTTTTTTAATAACTCTTCAGCATTCAAAATCGTTTCAATCTCGACAACTGCATTCACGTAGTCGGGCTGATCTTCCGGCCCCATCGGTTTACTTTTAAAGTAACCTGAATTCATCAACACGGCTGTACCAGGTATTTTATTTAAAGCCGCAATTGCATTTTTTATCTGTAAGTACGGATTTTCTATGTTACTGCCCAGCCCTATGTAAATCCCCCTTACCCTCGCAGTCTTCTTGTTCACAGAAAAAACGTTCACGAATCCGGGCTTTTAGCCTTTTTCTTTTTGGCAGCCTGCTTGCTACGCTTTTTCTTGCCAGCATGTTTTGCTTGAGAAAACAAAACCTTTTGCTGCTGTTCAGCTGTTTGTTTCTGAATATCCGTCCACCACACGCAATCACGCTTTAGATCTTCGTCCTTAGCATCTTCACCCGCTTGAACGCGGATACATAAAAAATCATACCCGGCTCGAAATTTTTCGTGTTCCAGTACAGCCCTGGCACGTTTACCTGCACGATAATGAAAACGTGTTTGCAATCCCCAGATGTCACGCATTGTCGAGGTGAAACGTTTCGGTATTGAGACACTTGATGACTGCCGACCTAACACGCGAGTTGCCACCTTTTGTATAGCGACAGAATATGGCATCCCCTTATCCACAAGTTCATGAACTCTTGAATTTACCGGATGCCACAATAAGGCGGCAAATAAAAACGCAGGAGTAACGCGCATGTCCTTCCTAATACGTTCATCCGTGTTTTCCATAGCAATGGTCAGCATCTGTTTTACAGCTTCATCCTGTTCGATCGACTTTGCCGCTTCAGGGAAAAGATATTTAAGGACATCGAATTCCAGCAGCAGCTCAAAACTGCGAACTGCATGACCTGAATGAAACAGCTTTAAAACCTCTTCATACAATCTGGCCGCCGGGATGTCCTCTAATAGATGACCTAATGAATAAATTGGTGTTTTACTTTTTTCGTCGATCTCAAATCCAAGTTTTGCTGAAAAACGAAGTGCACGTAACATCCGTACCGGATCTTCACGATAACGTGTTTCCACATCACCGATCAAACATAAACGTTTCCGTTTAATGTCTTCATAACCACCAACAAAATCTATAACGCTAAAATTAGAGATATCATAATACAGAGCATTGGCAGTGAAATCGCGACGCCATACGTCGTCAGCCAATTCGCCAAAAACATTATCTCTAACGATACGGCCACTTTCATCCTGAACACCTGATTGCGACAAATCATGACTAGCACGATATGTCGCTACCTCTATGATCTGTCGGCCAAAATGGATATGGGCAAGACGAAAACGGCGGCCGATCAAACGGCAGTTACGAAATAACTCGTTAACTTCTTCCGGTGTTGCGTCGGTTGCTACGTCAAAATCTTTTGGCTTGATACCTAACAATAGATCCCTGACTGCACCGCCTACCAGGCAAGCTTGATAACCGGACTTATGAAGGCGATACAAAACTTTTAATGCGTGATCATCAATATTTTCTCGAGAGATACAATGCTCGCCGCGAGAAAGGATAACGGCTTTATTTTTTGCAACATGTGAAGCTGAATGCGCTTGCCTGTTAATCGCTGATTTTTTCGATGTTTGTCTTTTCGGCGCTCGCTTTTTTTGCACGTGCTTTCGTGACAATGATTTTTTCTTGTTTAATGACTTTAACCAGTTAAGCATGTCAATCGAATTCTTTAAGTATCAATGTTAATCCATCACCTATGGTAACCAGGCTCTGGCTGACACGACTATCCTCTTTTACCATCTCGTTAAAACGGCGAATAGCTCTTGTCCCAGGTTCGGTGTTTTCCGGGTCTGCAACCGCACCAGACCACAATGTATTATCAACAGCAATAATTCCGCCTTTTCTCAACAGGCGTAAGGCCATCTCATAATACGTAATATAATTTTGTTTATCGGCATCGATAAAAATAAAATCAAATGACTTCTCAGCGCCATCATCAAGCAGCATCTGCAATGTTTCCTCTGCTGGCTGAGAATAAAGTTTAATCTTATTTTCCAGTCCGGTCAGAGCCCAATATTTTTCAGCCACCTGTGTCCACTGTGGTGAAATGTCACAACAGATTAATTGACCATCTTCAGCCATTGCACTGGCCACACAGATCGAACTGTAACCGGTAAATGTGCCTATCTCGATAGCTCTTTTTGCGCCCATCAATTTAATAAGCAGTGACATGAATTGCCCCTGCTCTGGAGAAATTTGCATGACGGCGTATTCAAGTTGCGCGGTTTCTTCACGTAACTGACGCAGCAGGTCAGTTTCATTAACAGAAACATCACAAAGATAGTCGTATGTGCGGTCGTCTATAGACAGCGTTCGATTACTCAATTGAGAAATACCTTGAAAAGACTCTTATTTATAATTAGGGGAAAATTATACCAAAAACAGCGACTTATAAAAACTATAGAACATCAAATAGGCGTTATTCCAGCGTGTTTTATCGAGATTTACTGTTTTAATGACGAGAAACCTTCTGAACGCAGCTTATTCAGGTAATGTGATGATGCCGTCACGGCGATATTTACAATAATCTTCAAGTATCTGTCGATGATCAAAAACAAGATCAACATCCACATTAAAAGGGTCAAAAACTGCAATATCTTTCGCATCATCGGCTGCTATCGGTTTTCCAGAAGCATTACCGATAAACACCGCGCTGACTGTATGTCCTCTAAAGTCACGTTTCGGATTCGAATAAATACCTAACAACACATCCAGTTCAACATCCAGACTGGTTTCTTCCAATGCCTCACGATGTGCTGCAGTTGCAATAGTCTCTCCAACTTCGACAAAACCACCAGGGATAGCCCAGCCAAAAGGCTCATACTTTCGTTCGATGAGAATAATCGGCTTATCATCAAGTAGAGGCATTTCGATGATGACATCGGCAGTAAGTTGCGGAGTAACAGGTCTGGTCATTTTTTTCTATTGTTTCTGTTTAAAGTTCCGTAACTGCTCACGTTCTCGTTTACCTGGTTTACGCTGTGGCACGGGACGTGTCGCCGATGCCAATTTCTTGATCTCATGTTCTTGCTCACGTCTCGATCGACTTTTCTCCGATTCCTCATAGAGTAAACAGGCCTCTTTCGCGGGTCGGCGCGTCTGATTGATACCCACTATTGTTATTTCAAATAGATCACTACCCTTCTGGATGGACAGAGCGTTACCGATTTTCACCGTGCGCCCGGCCTTTACACGGTGGCCATTCAGATGAACTTTACCGCCATTGACTGCTTCACTAGCCAGTGATCGCGTTTTAAAAAAACGCGAAGTCCATAACCATTTATCTACTCGTATCTCTTCAGTCATTAAACTTATATTAAATCAACAGAGCAATACCGGCTATACCTAACAACCACCAATAATTTATTTCTTCTTTTGTGCATGTAAATAACGAATTCCAGCGAATTAGACTCCATCGGCCGCATTTTTAAACATGCCAAAACCAAAAAAATAAGAAATTCAATGAGTTAACCAAGTGTATTTTACTACAATCAAGAAAAATTTAATTTTCAAAAAATAGCTGTAGTTACGGTATATTTTTAAAAATTGGCAGGACGCCAGGAAAATAAAAAATTCCTTGTCTTCATGATGCGCCATGAAGACAAGGAACAAGAGACGGTACAAGGATCTAACTATCCAGTAATTTATTCACTCGCTTAACAAAACCAGCTGCATCTTCCAGAGGTGCACCCGCCGCTAATTGCGCCTGTTCAAACAATAGATAAGTATAATCTTCAAACAATTCGTCATCGTTAATATCATTCAGCTTTTTCACCAGACTATGATCAGGATTTAACTCCAGTATTGGCTCTGATTTTGGTGCATATTGCCCAGCGGCTTCCATGATCTGTTGCATCTGCGCACTCATGTCATGCTCTTCCAACACCAGACATGAAGGTGAGTCTGTCAAACGTTGCGACAACCGGGTCTCTTTAACTTTATCACCCAGCACCTTGCTGGCATGCTCTAGAACAGAGGAAAATGTTTTTTCCGCTTCTTCCAGTTCTTTTTTATCTTCTTCCTCATCGATATCCAGCGATCCACGTGCCACTGACTGCAATTTCTTGCCGTCCAGTTCAGTTAAGTGCGATACCAGCCACTCATCCACACGATCGCTGAGCAAGAGTACTTCTATGCCTTTTTTATTGAATACTTCCAGGTGCGGACTATTTTTAGCCGCGGTGTAATTGTCAGCAACTATATAATAAATCTTGTCCTGACCTTCCTGCATACGAGAAACATAATCATCTAATGTGACATTCTGTTTGTCATCATCATTATGTGTACTTGCAAACAATAAAAGCTTGGCGATACGTTCCTTATTTGCCATATCTTCGATAGGCCCTTCTTTAAGCACCTGGCCAAATGATTTCCAGAAAGTCGCATATTTTTCTGCATCATTTTTTTGTAACGATTCGAGCATGCCGAGTACTTTTTTCACAGAAGCACCACGAATACGATCGATCACTTTGTTCTGCTGCAAGATTTCACGAGAGACATTTAATGGCAGGTCATCAGAGTCGATAACACCTTTGACAAAACGCAGGTAAGTCGGCATAAGCTGCTCAGCTTCATCCATTATGAAGATTCGTTTAACGTATAGCTTTACGCCACGTTTATGATCACGATCGAACAGGTCAAATGGAGGGTTAGCTGGTACGTATAGTAATGATGTATAACTTTGATTGCCTTCTACCTTAGAGTGTATCCAGCTCAGCGGATCGGTAAAATCCAGGCTGATATGCTTATAAAACTCGTTATAATCTTCATCCGTGATGTCGCTTTTGTCACGTGCCCACAATGCCGATGCACTGTTAACACGCTCAAGCCTAGTTATTGTATTGCCATCCTCATCTTGTTTCGGCTTGCCCTCATCATCTATTTCATCTTCACGCATCATCACCGGAATTGAAATATGATCAGAATACTGTTTAACAATACTTTTTAAACGATGCTGATTAGCAAATTCCGCCTCACCTTCCTTGAGATGCAGAGTGACTTTGGTGCCACGCCCAGCTTTGTCTATATTCTCCAGTGAGAAACTGCCTTCACCATCAGATTCCCAGCGAATTGCCTCATCTGCAGAAGCGCCCGCACGACGCGTCTCCAATGTCACTTTATCTGCCACGATAAAACTTGAATAAAAACCAACACCAAACTGTCCGATCATCTGCGAATCTTTTGCCTGATCTCCTGTCAGAGCATCAAGAAACTTACGTGTTCCAGAACTGGCTATGGTGCCGACATTATCGATGACTTCCTGGCGTGACATACCAACACCATTATCGGTAATACTGATGGTTTTCGCTTCGTCATCGTATTCGACCAAAACCGATAACTCAGAATCTCCTTCATACAAACTATCGTCACCTAGTGCTTCAAAGCGCAACTTGTCACAGGCGTCGGATGCATTAGAGACAAGCTCACGAAGGAAAATCTCCTTGTGTGAATACAAAGAATGGGTCATCAACCGCAAAATCTGACGGGCTTCAGTTTGAAATTCGAGGGTTTCTTTACTCGCTTCAACGCTCATTTTTTACTCCAAAAATATAAATTTAATAATGGTTTTAACAATATTGCAGGTAATGGGGACAGTATTCGGGTTATCAAGTCTAAAAATGGGAAACTACTTAAAATAAAATGACTAAAACACGCCCTCTAACTTTAACAATTTATATTTCATCTCCAGTGTTTCTCCTTCCGTCGCTCCGCTATAGCCTCCCAGCCCTTTTGACGCGACTACACGATGACATGGAATAACAATTGGCACTGGATTATTTCGACAGGCATTGCCAACTGCACGAGGCGACGTTTTAAGTGTTTTTGCTATCTCACCATATGTCCTGGTTTCTCCATAAGGTATTAGCATTAACTGCTTTAAAACTTTTTCCTGAAATGGCGTGACATTCAACTGCACATCAACTTTTAAGTTTTTTACTTTAGATTTAGGCTTGAGATATTTTTCAATTTTATTTTGAATGTTTTCTGCTGATTTTGATGTCGGCTTCTTATCTTTTCTACGCGTTAAATAATCCACTTTAATCAACTTTGAACCATCAAGCTGTATACCGATAGTGGCTATGTCAGTAGTGAAGATTGCATCATACTGTTTTTTGTTTGTCTTCATTTTTTTGATCAATACTTAAAATTACTTGTTTTTTAGCGTACTCTTTAACAAACGTATTTTCTGCAAATTCTGATCGATTAATGCCTTGCGTGTTTCACTATCTGTTATTAATAACAACTCGGTATAAACCTTTACAGCATCATCATAAATCTTTGCCAGCATCAGTGCTTTTCCTGCTTTAAAACGTGCCGACTGCGCCCATAAATCATTACCAGCATCTGTTACTGCTCGTGCCGACTTCAAGTAAAACAAAGCAGCATGGTCGTATTCCTTCAGCGTAAAGAAAGATTCAGCTTTCCAAAAATATATCTCTCGTTTTAATTTTTCATCCAGACCTTCGATGAATAACAGGTCAAATAATCGAATCGCCTGCTCATGCTGCTGTACCGTTTGAAAATCAAAGACCACCTGGATATATCGATCCAGCTCAGCCCGTGTAATTTTGGGTTTT
>DAOWFN010000188.1 GCA_030637945.1 Gammaproteobacteria bacterium | reverse complement strand
GACCAGCATACCAACCACGATTCGCGCCGGGATGGTCATCGCCACATTCAGAATTAACAGCGCTTTTACTTCCTGGTCAGATAAACCAAAGGTTTCGCGAATAACCACCATTAATGGTGCATGTGCAAACCACACCATGAAGGTAAGAAAAAATGCGAACCAGGTTAAATGCAGGATTCGCATGTTTCCTGTAAAAGAAAAAAGATTCAACTTGTTACTGTTAGCCACAATTGCTCCGTATAAATATTATTTTTTTGACGTGTTTTATGATGCCAATGCAGAAGTCGTGCCAAGTGAAAAATTGCACTGATAGCGGCTATTAATGCCGTACTTAGATCAGCATTAGAATATTAGATATTTATAATGGTGCGTTGCGCTTTATATTTGCGCTATATTGGTGCGTTTTGTGTTGAATAGTATTGTTATGCCGTACTGAAAGCCCTTCTTGCAGTGGTTTGACCGGCCATAAATTAGTGGCACGCATCTTGCTCTACTACTTCAAAGCATTCTTATTTGGAGTCTTAGATGAAAGAAAAACTGGTTTTAATCGGCAATGGTATGGCGGGCATGCGTGCCCTTGAAGAGCTGTTTAAACATAATACATCAGATGAAAAGGGAAGTGATCAGTATGACATCACTGTCATCGGTGCTGAGCCACACCCTAATTACAATCGCATCATGCTGTCGCCAGTACTGGCGGGCGAGCAGACTATTGATGACATCATTCTGAACAGCCTCGAATGGTATGAAGAGAATGACATCGAACTGGTTACCGGCGATGCCGCGGCAGAAATTTCCCGTGTTAAAAAGTCGGTCATCACCGAAAGCGGCAAAGAATTCCCTTATGATCGCCTGTTGATCGCTACGGGTTCAAACCCATTTATTATCCCGATCCCCGGTGCGGATAAAGAAGGTGTTTTAGGTTTTCGTGATATTCATGATGTTGACACGATGGTGCAGGCATCAAAAGACTATAACAAAGCCGTAGTTATCGGTGGCGGTTTGTTGGGGTTAGAGGCTGCGAACGGTTTAATGAAGCAGGGTATGGATGTTATGGTTGTGCATCTGCTTGATTCTTTAATGGAGCGTCAATTAGATAAACCAGCTTCAGCTCTACTAAAAGCTTCGCTAGAAAAGCGTGGTATGACATTCATGATGGAGGCGTCGACTGCTGAAATTATTGGTGATAAACGTGTCAGTGGTTTGAGGTTTACGGATGGTACCATCGTTGCTGCTGAACTGGTGGTTATGGCTGTGGGTATTCGCCCTAACTTCGAGCTGGCACAAAAAGCGGGTATACACTGTGAGCGCGGTATCGTGGTTAACGACACCATGCAAACATTTGACCCGACCATCTATGCGGTGGGTGAATGCGTGCAGCATCGAAATGAATGTTACGGCCTGGTTGCACCATTGTTTGAGCAGGCTAAAGTAGCGGCGAATCATCTGGCGCGTGTCGGCAGTACACGTTACATCGGTTCGATGACGTCAACAAAATTAAAAGTGACTGGTATCGATCTTTTTTCTGCCGGTGAATTTAATGAAGAAGAAGGCGACGAAGTGTTGCAGATGCAGGATGTTGCCAGTGGCGTCTACAAAAAATTAGTCCTTAAAGATAATGTTATTAAAGGTGCCGTCATGTTTGGTGACACTATGGATGGTACCTGGTATTTTAGCCTGATGCGTGATGCCACTAACGTTGCTGACTTCCGTAAAACAATATTATTTGGTCAACATGATTTAGGTGATGCCGGTCACGGTGAAGCGACTATGGTGATGTCGTTACCTGATGATGCTGAAATCTGTGGCTGTAATGGTGTCTCTAAAGGTGACATCGTACAGGCGATTAGCAAAAACGGTATTTTTACATTGGACGAAGTTCGTGCACATACCAAAGCATCTTCTTCCTGTGGTTCGTGTACTGGTTTAGTCGAATCGATTCTTGCTTCGACCGTCGGTGAAGGTTATGACGCAACACCGAGTAAGAAAGCCGTGTGCAGCTGTACCGATCACGGTCATGATGATGTCATCGATGCCATTAAGGATCATGAACTAAAAACAATACCGGCGGTTCGTGAATTCCTCGAATGGAAAACACCGGACGGTTGTGCGGCATGTCGCCCGGCGTTGAACTATTACTTGTTGGCACGTTGGCCTGAAGAATATGAAGATGACCTGCAGTCACGTTTCATCAACGAACGTGCACACGGTAACATTCAAAAAGACGGTACCTATTCCGTCGTACCTCGTATGTTCGGCGGTCTGGTCAAGCCAGATGAGTTGCGTGCCATCGCTGATGTCTGCGATAAATTTGATGTGCCAGAAATGAAAGTGACCGGCGGTCAGCGGATCGATATGTTCGGTATTAAAAAAGAAGACCTGCCGGCTATGTGGAAAGATTTATCAGACGCTGGTTTTGTTTCAGGCCATGCCTACGGTAAAGCCATGCGTACGGTTAAAACCTGTGCCGGTAATACCTGGTGTCGTTTCGGCACGCAGAATTCGACAGGATTAGGTGTGAAGCTTGAAGAGCTCACCTGGGGTTCTTATATGCAGCATAAATATAAACTTGCTGTGTCAGGTTGTCCACGTAACTGTGCCGAAGCGACGATTAAAGATTTTGGTGTGGTCTGTGTAGATTCAGGTTACGAATTACATATCGGTGGTAACGGCGGCATAAAAGTTCGTGTGACTGATCTGTTATGTAAAGTCGAAACCGAAGAAGAGGTACTGGAATACTGCGCAGCTTTCACCCAGAAATACCGTGAAGAAGCGCACTATTTGGAGCGTACGGCCCCCTGGGTTGAGCGTGTGGGTTTGACCTACATCAAGGATTGTGTTCTTGATGATGAAAAAGAGCGTAAAGCCCTGGCTGAACGCTTTAAAATAAGCCAGAAAGTTGCACAGGTCGATCCGTGGAAAGCGCGTGCAGAAGGTCAGGCATCACATGAATTTACACAGTTGAAAATAGCAGGTTAACAATATTATCCCTTCTCCCTCTGGGAGAAGGGACGTAAGAAATAAGATTTGGAGTAAATGTTATGAGTAATTGGTCAGAAGTAGTAGCGCTTGAAGATATTCCACGATTAGGGTCGCGTGTGGTTAAAACCGATACCGTGAATATTGCTGTTTTCAGGACAGCGAGCGACGAAGTGTTTGCCATGAAAGATGAATGCCCGCACAAGCAGGGGCCTCTATCACAAGGCATCGTGCATGGAACATCAGTGACATGTCCGTTACATAACTGGAAGATTGATTTAGCCAGTGGTGAAGCACTGGGGCCAGATGAAGGTTGCACTAATGTGTTTCCTGTAAAAATTGAAAATGGTATGGTTTTTATTGATTTTAAAATGGCAGTGGCTGCCTAAAAAAACACTTAAAAACAACGAGGATAAAGGTATGAACGTAGAAGATATAATGACCACAAATGTACGCACGGTTACATCAGAAAAAAAACTGGGCGAAGTAGTTTCCCTCATGTGCATATATCGATATAGCGGCATACCTGTGGTTGATGACGGTAAGCTGGTTGGTACCGTATCAGAGAGTGATATCCTGGGAAAAATGTTCCCAAAACTGGAAGACCTTATGACCGGCATGTCGACGGTTGACTATGATGCACAGATGAATCAGTACAGTGATGTGGTCAGCATCACGGTTAAGGATGTGATGACCCCCGTGGTTATCTCTGTAAAACCTGATATGCATATCTTGCAGGCAGCTTCGATGATGGTCGGCAGAAAATTCCGTCGTATTCCTGTTGCTGTTGGCGACAAACTGGTCGGAATGGTGAGCATGGGTGATGTGCATAAAGCCATTTATCAAAGTACTTTGGCAACAAAATTTTAGAGAAAAACATTGGTCCGCGAATAACGCAAAGAGCGCGAAAAAACTTTTGCGTCTTTTGCGCCCCAAGGGTATTTGTCGCTTCGCTCGAGCACGTTATTCGCGGACTGATTGTTTTTAATGTTTGAGAAAATAATGTTATTTGGACGTAAACAAAAGAACCCGATAACCATTGCTGATAAAGGCGTTGTTGAATGGAAGTATGCCACCTGTGGATACTGTTCAACGGGCTGTTCTATCGAAGTGGGTTTAGATGAAGATGGTGAAGCGGTTGCTTCTCGTGGTCTGGCTGACGCTGATGTGAACCGTGGCAAGTTATGTGTGAAAGGGATCTTTGAGCATGAACTATTTCGTAAAACAGCGGGTCGAGGTGATAAACCTTTGATGCGCGACAGTTATAAGGATGAGTTCAAAGAAGTTACCTGGAAAGAAGCGCTGGATGTTACTGCCGATAAGATAAAAAGTATTCAGGCTGAACATGGCCGTGATTCGTTTGCCATTATCTCTACCGGTCAGATAATGACAGAAGAGTTTTATACTTTAGGCAAACTGGCGCGTGGTGTTATCGGAACCAACAACTACGATGGCAATACGACGTTATGTATGTCTTCGTCGGTGTCGGGATACAAACGCTCTTTTGGTTCCGATGGTCCGCCGGGATGCTACGACGACTTCGATCATACAGAATGTTTACTTGCCTTCGGTTCTAATCTGCCGGAGCAGCACCCGATTATCTACTGGCGTCTGACAGAGGCGCTTGAGAAAAGAAAATTCCCAGTTATCGTCGTTGACCCACGTGTCACCATGTTTGCGCAGAAAGCCGATCTCCACCTGCCTGTTGCTCCCGGAACTGACCTTGTTCTATTAAACGCGCTGGCACATGTCATTCTGGATGAAGGTCTTGCTGATGATGACTACATCCATGCGAGCACGGTTGGTTATGATGAGTTCAGTGCGTTAGTAAAAGAATACGATCCAGAGAGCGCATCAAAGATTTGTGGCATTGATGCTGACATGATCCGCAAGGTCGCACGGCTGTATGCCAAAGCTGGTTCAGCTATGACCATCTGGACCATGGGTATCAATCAGAGTACACACGGGTCGGACGGTGTTTGTGCGATTAATAATTTAAATCTGATTACCGGCAACATCGGTAAGCCCGGTGGTTCATCTTTATCGATCACTGGCCAGTGTAATGCTATGGGCACACGTGAGTGGTCGTCATGTTCTGGTTTGCCTGGTTACCGCGCACTGGAAAACGAAAAAGACCGCAGCGAGATCGCCGAGTTCTGGGGAATCGATGTCGACTATTTCCCGGAAAAACGCGGTATGTTCATGACCGACATCTTACCGGCTATCGAGAGTGGTGATATCCGCGGCCTATGGTTGATAGCGACTAACCCGATGACGTCGATGGCTAACACTGACTTGATGCGCAAATTACTCGCCAAGCTGGATTTTATGGTGGTGCAGGATGCTTATGCGGATGTTGAAACCAACCAGTATTCTCATGTGTTTTTACCGTCTGCAGTATGGGCAGAGAAAGAAGGTTGTTTTACCAATACCGAACGCCGCGTTAATCTTATTCGAAATGTAGTAAAGCCGCACGGTGATTCAAAAACTGATCTGGAAATATTTAACCAGATGGCATCGCGTTTTGAACGTGGTGCGAAAATGGTCTTTCCTGAAAATGCGGAAGGCGTATTCGATGAACTAAAACAATTATCAAAAGGCCGCATGCTGGATTATTCAGGCATGACTTACGACAAGATAGAAGAGAGTCGTGGTCTGCAGTGGCCGTGTAACGAAGACTCTGCACCTGAAGGTTCGCAGCGGCTTTACACCGATGGTGTGTTTCAGTTTCCTGACGGTAAAGCAAAACTATTAGCGCTACCTTTTGTGGATGATAACGAACGACCTAATAAAGAATATCCGTTCTGGTTAAACTCGGGCCGAGTCGTCGAGCACTTCCATACCCGTACCCGTACCGGCAAGGTCGGCAACGCCAATAAATTTTCGCCAACGCCATTTATGGAAATGAATCCGCAAGCAGCGGAAAAGTTGGGTATCGAACATGGTTCTTATGTCAAAGTTTCATCTATCCGCGGCGATGCAACAGTGATGGTGCAATGTACTGAGCGAATTGCGCCAGATGCGGTGTTCATTCCTTTTCATTTCCACGAATGTGTAAACCGTATCGCGCTTGGTCTGTTAGATCCGCATTCAAGACAGCCAGCGTATAAACAATGCGCAGTTAAGATTGAAGTGATTGCGGATCAAGTAGCTGCGGCAAAAGAAAACGTAGAGGCAAGAGCGTTTTAGATGTTTAAGTATTTACGCCCGAAAGAACAGTCATACGCTTTTTTGCAGGATGTCGATCATCCTGAAAAAAATCGTTATGGCAAAGCCATTGAAACGGTGTCGGTAGACTCAGAGCTGCGCGGGCAAAGTTTAAACATTAACGGTGACAATCGAGTTGGTGAAAATCCCAACCGTTATAAACAACACGGTTTTTATTTCACAGCCGATAACTGTATCTCCTGTCATGCCTGTGAGTCCGCCTGTTCAGAAAAGAATGATCTAGAGCCGCATCAGGCATTTCGCGCAGTAGGTTATGTCGAAGGCGGTAGATATCCTGAATACACACGTTTAAATATTTCGATGGCGTGTAACCATTGTGATGACCCGGTATGTTTAAAAGGCTGTCCAACACGTGCGTATACTAAATATGCAGAGTACGGTGCGGTATTGCAGGACCCTGAAATCTGTTTTGGTTGTGGTTACTGCACCTGGGTATGCCCATACAATGCGCCGCAGCTCGATCATAGCAAAGGTCATGTTTCAAAATGTAACATGTGCGTGGACCGCTTAGAGATCGGATTGAAACCGGCATGCGTTTCCGCCTGTCTCGCTGGCGCTTTAGATTTTGGCATCATGGAAACCACACCAGAAAATCGTGATGGTCTCGATACTAGTATTCCCGGATTCCCGTCAACGGATATCACGCATCCAAATATTCGTTTCCAGCAAAAGAACAAACTGCCTGATGAGATGTCACGCACCGATAGCATGCCAGTAAAGTACAAAAAAAATGCTAAAGGAAAATTTGAGCCGCACGTCGCAGAGAAAAGTGTCAGCGGACAGAGCGCTGAAGTTGAATGGAATTTAAACAAATTGAGTACGCGTGAAAATCCGTTGGTGATTTTTACGCTGATATCACAGGCTGTTGTCGGTGCGTTTATCTTGTTATTCATCGGGCCAATGATCGGACTCGAAACATTGACGCCAGTAAAAAATACCATTGCTTGGCCGATGTTTTTATTTGGCCTGATCGGCATCCAGACGATTGCGCTGGTATTATCCACCATGCACCTCGGTAAGCCGCATCGTTTCTATCGAGCATTTAACAACCTGAAGTATTCACCGGTCAGTCGTGAAGTTGCCGGCATCGCGGTTTTTTATAACTTCATCGGTGCCTTCACTCTGTTGACCGGTCTGCCACAATTGTTTTTCTGGTTGCCCGAATCTCTGTTGCAGCTGTTCGTGTCGATAACAGGATGGGGTGCGGTAGTTTCAGGTCTTGCGGCGATATACTTTATGCACAAGATTTATCGTATTCCAGCAAGACCATTCTGGGACCACTGGCAGGTGTTTACCAGTTTTTACGGCAACGTTTTAACCCTGGGTCCATTATTACTGGTTTTGGTTTTTGCCTTTATACAAGTACTGAATAATGAGTCATGGATGCAGGTTGTACCGATGATCGCAGTGTTTGTATTTGTTGGTTTATTGATGGAAGGCATCGGCCTGTATTTTCATAAAAATGATCTAATGAAATCTGGTGGTGAAGGCGCGGCTGCATATTTCGAACAGACAACAAAATTTGGGCGTACCTATATAGCAAGAAACCTTGGATTATTATCTGGCCTGGCATTAGCTATCAGCATGATGGTTATCGATGTCGATGGTATCGCTGCTGCTGTTTTGTGGTCTGGTGCTGCGGCCATAGTTTTGTTAACGGCGATAACCGGACGTGCATTGTTTTATGCGCTGGTGATGCCAACGACGATGCCGGGTGCTTTTTTCTGGCGTAACAAAAAATTTCAGGAACATGCGCGAGAAACAGGTTTGGCTGAGATGCCTCAGGTAGGCGTATTACCTGATCTGCATTGATAACATCATATGGACAAATATACATCCAGACGTTTATCTGAAATTAAAAATGATTTTGAGCGCGGCGTATTTCAGGTGGTTTATGATTCACGAAAACAGAGGTGGCATAGAAGTTTCGCTCTGATGGTTTTAATCGTTAAGCATGTGTCGAGAGGATTGTTATTTAGCTGGCCGCTATATCTGCTTGCGTTGGCTGCATACTCGATACCGGATACGTCAATATTGTTGGTATTGTTTTTGTTGTTGCCCGCTATGTATGTTTCGTGGGCGATACTAAGTCGCGGTGTAAGAGAAGATTATGAGAATCTTGTGCACGGATATTTGTTACGAACTGGCTATATAGGGAGAATTATATTTCATGGAAAGGTCTGATAAAGATGGTAACGAAACGATGAGTTTCCCCAAACCTGTGTTGGGGTTTGCTGCTTTTTCCGGTACAGGTAAAACTACCTTGCTGGTCAAGTTGTTGCCTCTGATGAAGCTGCAGGGATTGCGCGTTGCAATGATCAAACACGCGCACCATGATTTCGATATCGATAAACCGGGAAAAGACAGCTTTGAATTAAGAAAAGCAGGCGCCGACCAGGTGCTGATCGCCTCTGATAAGCGATACGCTTTGATGACGGAATACGCGGATCAGGCAGAACCTGAACTTGCCGACTTAATCAAGCGGCTGGATCTAGACAGTATAGATCTGGTTATGGTCGAAGGCTTCAGGCATCTACCCTTTGCAAAGATTGAATTGCACCGGCCATCAACAGGAAATAAATTAATTTTCCCGGAGGACAAGTCGGTGGTTGCGATTGCATCCGATGAAGATTTAGAAACGGGTGATTTACCACTACTTAATTTGAACGCGCCCGAAGAGATTGCGGGATTTATCAACCGATGGTTGGATAACCAGAGAGCTAAAAATGTTAAACAGTGTGCTTGAAGTAAATGATCAGACGATACAGATAGACCATGAAGGATATCTGCTAGAGCCTGCTGACTGGAATGAAGATGTCGCGCATGTCATTGCAGAAAAAGAAGGCATCGAACTTAATGAAGACGTCTGGGAAGTGATCATGTTTGTCAGAGATCACTTTGAGACTAATCAATGTATTCCTGAGCACCGCAGACTGTTACAGGCGTTGCGTAAAAAGCACGGTAAAGAGAAGGCCACGAGAAGGTACGTGTATGACATGTTCCCCTATGGTTATGGCCAGCAGGCATGCAAGATTGCCGGTATGCGTGTGCCGTTAAAACTATTGCTAGATCTATAATTACCTCCAGATATTCCCCTCAGTAATATTAGCTTAACCGACAGATGGTCGCTTAAAGATGTATTAGTATTTCCTAATATGATAGAATGAAATTCTTTCGGGCTGTTACATCTCTGTTGCCCGGTATTTTATATAAGCGAGTAAGAAGATGAGTTCAGAAGAAAAACAGGTGGATGCTTCAGCAAAAGTTAATCAAGCCATATCAAAATATAAAGATTCTAATTTGTTAAAGTTTGACGAGAACAACGAAGTAAGCACGGGTAAAGATATCAACACGAAGATCACTGCGCTCGATACCGATCTTGAAAGTTTACGCGCTGAACTGGGGGTCATAAACAATAGTGTTGAGGAAGGTCTTGATCGACTGAGTGATACAGATACAGATTTGACCGCGAAAGTTTCCGAGACGTATAAACGTTTGGGTGAAATTGATAATGCTTATAAATCGTTATTAGAAATTTCATCACGGATAGATCGTGACATAAAAAAATTAAACGGTGATGTCGGTGTTGTTGCTGAACAGTCAGCTATAGGTATCAAGAGCCTGGAAGAGTCTACGGTTACACAGACAAACGAATTTACGCAAAAAAACCAGCAAGTTGTCTCCAGGGTTAATCAGCTGGTCGAGACCTCAAAGCTAACCAGTGAAATGATGAACCAGAACATCCATTCTGCGACAGATAAAATGCTGCAGATCGAAAAGAGCGTTGTCGCACAGATCGAAAATCTTTCGAGTGTCACAAAAGATAAAGCTCAGACCATCGAAAGCACAGCCGAACAAAACAAGGCAAAAATTTTGAAGTTGCAGTCAGTCGATGAAGCTATTATCAGACGGGCTACTACACTGGAGATTACGGCTGCTGAATTGACCGTTAAAGGACAGTACCTGGACTCATCAGTCGAGCAGTTACAGATAAGCTCCGATAATCTATCAAGCAGCATACTTCAATTGAGAGAGCGGACAGAATCGCTAGAAGAGTTAACCGGCAAACAAGGTGCTCTGATAGACGGTCTGCAAAAAACGAGTGCAAATGTAGGTAATGTATTGCTGTTGCTGGCGGATCGTGAAAGTAAACATTTCAATATTGTTACTGCAGCTTTTTTATTATTGCTTGTCGCTACAGTGGTCATTTATTTTTCTCAGCAAAACCAATTAGATCTTAATGATGCGAGATATGCAGAGCGTAGCGAACAATTAGATAAGCAGATTACCAGTCTCCAACAGGCTCAGAAGCGCTCCAGTGTTGTTACAAGTGATTCCCTGGCTGCACTGGAAGATGAAGCGCAAAAGACGAATCATGAAATGAAGAACATGAAGGATCATATCCAAAGTGTTGATGGGCGTTTGAACCAAACATCCCCGCTTAGTCAGATCGGTAACGATAATATCATTCATGGCGCGCAATGGGTTTCAGCTTTACCGGAACAAGGGTATACCGTTCAGTTAGCCTATGTTGATAATAAAGATGCCATGTATGAAATAGCTGATAGATATAACTTTCACCTGAAAGATTCTTTATCTTATTTTGAAGTTAACGAAAAAGACGCTTTGAAATATGTCTTGTTGTCAGGCAGTTATGAGGCTGAGCAACAGGCGGCATCGGCAATTCAGTCTATGCCTGGATATATCGACATGCAAAAACCGGTGATACGAGAGATTGCAACCATACAAAAATATATTGCTGATCACTAAAGCTGTTATCTGATAAAAGGATCAGTTTTCAACCTGTATAACGATAACGACTTCATCGCCGTTTTCATAAGACTCTTTAATGCTGTGACCGTTGATGCGGCACCATGCGGGGATGTCATTGAGTGCGCCGGGGTCGGTACAGGTTACTTCAACGGTATCGCCGACCAGTAATTCTGCAATTTTGTTTTGTGTTTTAATGACCGGCATCGGACACAATGAGTTGCGGGCATCTAAGGTGTAATGACTCATAAGTAGCTAAAGGTTTATATATACCATTCCTGCTTTATCTCTGACACAGGCATCGGGGAGATATCGAACGATAGCTCTTCGCCATTCTGCCGTGTGACTTTTATGGTGACGCTTTCTGCATCTCTGCCCTGGCTGAAACGCGCGGCGATGCGTGAAGCGAAGCGAAACTCTTCGTCGCTTAATTTACCATCGACCAGTGTCAGTGGGCCATTATGACTTTTTATCTCGATGGTTGAGAACTGTTTTTTATAGCCTTTAAGAAATTTATTCTCACCGTCTTCACGACTGACGATTAATTTGTAGTGGGGTTGAGGTCGTAAGTGGCGTCCAACTTTTAGCAGCATGATGTCATCGAGTTCATAGTCTTTTTTATTTCTTGCCTGCCATAGATCAACGAGTTTTTTAGAATAGTTTTCGTCGGTAAGAAAGCAGCAGCCGCCAGCCGGTGTCGCGTAATCTTCGAACTTGTATTCGGCCGCCAGAGCCATCTGGGGTTTTCTGTTTCGGCCGCTGAAGTCTTTGAGATCTTCCCGGTTAACCCAGCCTTCGCGTTCAGGCAATGTGGCGGCCAGATTTTTTGCACACAGTGGTCGAAGCAAACGATCATCCGCGCCAGACTCACGTACGACTACGGGCAGAAGGTCTTTGCGTTGAGACATCGGTCGCTGTCCCATGACTTCACCCGTGATGATGAAATCAAAACCGTTTTCTTCCATCCATTGTTTGGCTTTGCTGACCATAAAGATCTTACAATCCAGACACGGGTTCATGTTTGCGCCGTAGCCGTGTTTCGGATTGATCAATACATCTTTGTACTCATCGATAATATCGATTATGTGTAATTTTATGCCGAGTTGTTCTGCACTCCATAGCGCATTATTACGTTTAGGTTTTGCTTTGTCTTTTTTTCGTATAGCGTGAGTATGGCCTTCTACACAAAAACCCGTGTAAAAATTTATACCTTCGACGTGTATGCCCTGATCGAGCATAAGTTTTGCAGCGAGTAGTGAATCAAGCCCACCGGATATCAGTGCGACGGCCCTTTTTTGTTTAGACTTGGGTTGTTGGGACATAGTGGGAACAGCGGTTGGAGCAAAAAATCTATTATACCAAAGTAACGACTTGGTATAGAGAATTAATTAATCGAGCGGAGTGTATGGATATTACGTATCGGGTTTGTATGTTTTTGATTAGTTTGTTATTTTTGCCGTATAAGTTGAGTGTGGCGGTTACGGAGAACAGCTTGGAATTATTCAGGAACTACTATGTCATAACAGAATGTTAGTTGAACATATCATTCTGGCCCTGGTTATAATATTAGGGCTCTCACTCATCGCGCAGCCTGTCTCACGATGGTTGCGACTTCCATTCGCAAGTATTCTCGTACTTCTCGGTTATGTGTCTTCTGAGCTCGTCATCTATGCAGGGTATGACACTGGTATCCGTGCTGATAATTTTCAGTCGCTGATCTTTTTCGTGTTTATCCCCATCCTCGTTTTTGAATCAGCCTACAGTATCGATAAACAGACACTAAAGAAAAATCTTGTCGTAATATTATTTCTGGCAACCATCGCTATGTTGCTCACCTGTGGTATCGCTGCGGCATTGCTGTTTTACGGCATTGGTCATGAGGCAGGTTTTCCGTGGATGGCTGCGTTGATAACAGGCGCTATCCTGGCGGCTACAGATCCGGTCGCAGTCGTGGATAAGCTGAAAGAGATGAAAGCGCCTAAACGGATCAGTGTGCTGCTCGAGGGCGAGAGTCTGTTCAATGATGCAACTGCTATTGTTCTTTTCAGTTTGTTTTTATCGATGGCAACAGCATCAGGTACGATAACATCAGAGCTGCCGGCATCAACGGATACGCTGCATAAGATGGTTGATGTAACGGTGCGCTTTCTTGTTATTTTTTTTGGTGGCGCGCTGACGGGTTTGGTTATCGGTTTGGTGTTTGGTTATATACAAAAGAAAATAAAACAGGTTCTGCTGACGGGTGTACTGAGTTTGTTAGTCGCCTATGGCTCATTTTTATTAGCGGAATACTTCCTGGTTTCAGGCGTGATGTCTACACTGCTGGCAGCATTAAGTTTTTCTGCGTTAAGCCAGTCTGATGGAAAACCCGCTGACACAACGAATAGATACCTGTGGGACATGTTATCGCATGTGGCAAATGTAAGCGTTTTTCTGCTAGTCGGTGTTGTTATTACTTTAGAAATGTTTGAGCAACGCTGGTTGGCGATGTTGATCGCAATCGCAGCCGTGCTGACAGCCAGGGCGCTCAGTGTTTATGGCGTGCTGGCGTGTTTTTCATACTTTGATAGTCTAAAGGTTTCACTGGCCGCACAGACCGTGATGGTGTGGGGTGGGTTGCGTGGTGCAGTAACTCTTGCATTGGCGTTGTCGTTGCCGACTAGCCTGGATTATTGGTGGACGATCCAGTCTATCGCTTTTGGTGTGGTACTGTTTTCTTTATTCGTACAGGCGCCAACGGTTTCATTGCTGGCGAACAAATTATCGCTTAGGGAGGATGCGTGAAGAGAATGTTTTATGCGTGTATTACAGAAGGATCATTGTACTGAAGAAATCATCAGCAAGACGAATGCAACCAGTACGATAGCTAATAGTATTAACGTGCCCCAGTGTTTTTGCTCAGCGTTTTTGCTTTTTTCCATAGTGGCTTTAATGCCTGGAAAAAACACGAAGATGACTAATAAGCCTAAAGCGCCAGCGAGTAACTGTTCCCAAAGTGCCATTTTTACAACCTGCCTGTTATTCGAGTAAGTAGTTTTTTTCGATAGGCTCAAGAATTTTCCAGACACATTTCATGCCTTTAGGGAAAAAAACCATATCGCCTTCTTGAATCGTTATCGGTTCTCCATTCTCAGGCGTAACGATAGCTTTGCCTTCGATGATGTAACAAGTTTCTTTTTGGTCATAGGTCCATTCAAATTCAGAAACCCCTTTTTCCCAGACAGGCCAGTCGTCAACGTACAGGACATCGAGTTTTGCAGGGGTTACGTGGTGTTCAATCGTTATGGAGTCCATCGTCTACTCGGGTATCTGTTATATGGCTCAATATTATAACGTGAATTTATTCTGACATTGTATAATGCGCGTTTATTTTAGTGATGGTAATTACGTGTCGAAAACTACAGAAATGATATTTGATGTTGATCTGGCTCACTTTGAAGAGAAAGTGCTGCTTGCCTCTACAGAAACACCCGTGTTGGTTGATCTATGGGCAGAATGGTGTTCGCCCTGCCTGGTTATAGCGCCCGTACTGAAGAGGCTGATCGATGAATATGATGGTGAGCTAAAACTGGCTAAAGTCGAAGTCGATGAAGATGAAAACATGAAGTTAGCTGGTCGTTATCAGGTGAGGGGGTTCCCTACCGTCTTGTTGATCAGCAATGGTGAGGAAATTGCCCGGTTTAGCGGTGCAAAGCCATTATCTTTTATACGTGAATTTGTCGATGAAAACTTAAAAGTCGTTCTATAAATTGGCGTCTTAAAGGTTTTGACCTATATCATTGAAGAATGTAAACCACAGGCATAGAATGGACGTGTTCGATTATTAAGATTAATGATGGAGTAAATGATGAAAGTAATTTTACGATTAGTTATGGCAGTGAGTTTATTGCTGGCAGCAACAAGCAGTTATGCATGGTTTGGAAACAACAATAACAACAGCTGGGGTCCTTGGGGGGGCGGTAACAACTACAACCCTTATGATGAGTGGGATCCTCGTTACTGGATGGAGGAGATGGAGCAGGCTTTTGACGATGATGATTACTACGGCGGCCCTGGTTATGGCTACGGCGGCCCTGGTTATGGCTACGGTGGTCCTGGTCCTGG
>DAOWFN010000172.1 GCA_030637945.1 Gammaproteobacteria bacterium | reverse complement strand
GTGTTCTGGCATCGCGGAACAAGATTCCGTTCCTACAGGTATTGCTCTCACCGTAGGAGCGGAATCTTGTTCCGCGATTTGACAGAGTTAGTAAACAACTATTAA
The DNA here is from genome assembly GCA_030637945.1 of Gammaproteobacteria bacterium. Classification (GTDB taxonomy): domain Bacteria; phylum Pseudomonadota; class Gammaproteobacteria; order SZUA-229; family SZUA-229. The sequence goes on along the minus strand of DAOWFN010000172.1, from coordinate 10,826 downwards.
ATATTTTTGTTATTTACTAAAGATTCAATTCTAACACTGCATTGCCTGGCATCCTGTTGATGTAAAGCAAGCATCTGTTCAGCAATGTTTTTCCAGTGATTTACTGATGTAGCGACTGTTTTATCTATAGAGTTTATTTTTGCATCTTCACACCATTTATTATAAGCATTCATCAATGAAGGAAATATATGTTTTCGCATATTGGTCAGGTTCGCAAAATAAAAATGAATCGATGCCTGGTTGTTGTTCTTAATTAACGTCGGCAGTGTGTGTAGTGTGTCGGCATAGTGATCGCGCACAGCACGCGCCATGATCTCTGCCTGAGTGAAGGTAATGTCACTCATCATCTGATGCCAGCCATCGAGTTTTTCGCCAACCTGTATTTCACCTATCTCATGTAATACGGCAGCATCGAGTTCATTATCTGTCATTTTAGATAGCGCGTTTTCAAGATCGTTATCAAAATCATAACAGCGGATGGACCTTGCCATAGCGTTTTCTGGTTTGTTCCAGCGCCATTCATCGGTGCGTTCCCAGAGCAAACGTTTGAATGATTCACGGCGAATATAAATGGTTTTGTTGTGACTCATCGCAGGCGGTGAGGTTAGGTCACGTGCGTATTCTTTACCGCTGATATATATCGTGTAGTCGTTTATAGTTTCTTTATTTTCCAGGTCAGCCAAAAAGAAATGTGGTTTGTTCTTGACACCATAACCACCGCTGTAAATCAGATTCTGTGATATGAGTGAATTGTTTATATTCTGTGAATCAAAAGGATCGAAATTTTTACTGGCGATGGTTATAGGGTGATAATCATCACTTTCTACTTTCTCCCATAAATCTTCGCGCCTGGTTAGCCAGTCACCTATATCATTCTTCGATAATTTTTCACTGAAAGTGTGTTGTCGTTCCCAGCGATAAAATTCCCGCATTTTTAAAAGATATACGCAGAGGGTGTAATTGCCCGCATGCCTGGCATCGGATATATGGCAATTTAGCTGCACATCATTGATAAGTTTCTGTATATCCATTATGGGAACATAGTTATCAGGAGTTACTATCCAGTATACTATTCAATGCATTACAGTACATATGCAAGCATTGAGGTTATTATGAAAATTCGAGTTAAAAACAAGTGGAATGACAAAGATAAAGAGCGCACGGCAGAGGAGACAGGCAGCGTTTTGAGCTTTAATTTTTGGAAAGTCGCCAGTGCTAACGTCATGCATCTCGAAAATGAAGGTTTTCAAACGGATACGCATTTTCAGCGCCTGGATGTGATTGCTGAATTGACAGCATTTTTAGTGCATGTGGTCGATCGTATTATCTCTGCAAAGGATTATTCAGCGGAAGACCGTCAGGCATTAATTACGGCTATGGCTTTAAATCTGGCAAAAACTATGCACGATAATCGTCGTGATGTCTCAGATGATAAAGAAACTGATTTTAGGGCTGAATACATCGCGCTGATGAACGAACGTATGAACGAGTACAGTAATTTCACCTTTGAAGAGGGTGGTCAGCCCGGATTTCAAATGCGTCGCTGTGTAGGAGAGCATGTGCGCGATGTGATGGGCGAGAAGGATAATAAGTGGATACCTGACCAGGTGATGGATATCGAAATACCCGATGCGATGAAAGCGTTTAAACGGGTTACTCGGGGTGTGCTTTAAATAAAAAAACTCTGCTCCCTCTGTGTCTCTGTGGTTTAATCTTGTGGCTTTTCGCTTCCTGCACAAAAAAAGCCGATACAGGTCTTTACCCGTATCGGCTTTTCTGTGGGACTGAATAATTACTTATTTAGTCCAGTTGCTGAAGTTATCAGCATTTTTTTCTTTACCGTCTTCGTAACCAGCTTCATAAGCTTCAGTAACGCGTTGTTCTTCACGTGGTGGGTTTAATACGTAACCGCCTTCCCAGCCAATGATGTACTCTGGATCAACACCAGCTTCTTCCATCTTAGTTACTGCATTGTAATAATCTTGATTCATCTTAGTTTCCTCTCGGGCTTCTAAACATATTGTATGTAGCGTTGAAACCGCAGCGGCAACAACTTCGACTTTTTTACGACCAATCTTAATAGTTAAGAAAGAGTCGATTAATGGGCGCAAATTATACCTAGTGTGAGCGGATTTTGGAATGCGTAGTGACTATCTCTTTAGAGGGAGTATTTTACCGTAATTTAATCTTTTTGCTGTATCCGACTTACTCATAAATACAAATAAGCACAATTAATTCAAGGTTTTAACTGCTAATATAGTTATTTGTCGACAATCGCTCCTGCATTGTTCTAATACTGTACTTCCTGTACATATCGGTATATGCGTCAAATGTAGCCGTGATAAACTCGTTCTTTTGTTTATGAGCACCATTATGTCTGAAGAACCAACAAGTGGCGAAAATAATGAAGCAATGGATATCAGTGATATAGATGCCAGCTTTTCCAGCGGCATCGCCGCATTTGAAGCTAAAAACTTTAAACAATCCTTGCAGTTTTTAGGACCGCTTGCAGAAGGGGGTGATGCTGAATCACAGCATCGTTGCGCCATCATGTATCAGAATGGATTGGGTGTGGTGGCCAATGATGATAAGGCCGTAGAATATATGCGTGCTGCTGCAGAGCAGGGCCATCCGGTTGCGCAACATGGACTGGGTTTCATGTATATGGAAGGTGAGTGTGTGGACAAAAATGCACAGGAAGCGGTTAAGTGGTTTACTAAAGCCGGTGAGCAGGGTTTGGTTGGCTCATTGACAACGCTGGCAATGATGTATCAGGAAGGCAACGGTGTAGAGCGAAATCTGGAAGAGGCCAAAAGGCTGTATAAGCTTGCCGGATTTGAAGATATGCAATTTTAAGAGATTCAGAATAACTTATAGACTCTGTTATCTTGAACGAATGTGATACCTGCATGAATGTAGCGATCCTTTTAGTTAAAATGACAATAACAACGAATAATTAGATGATATAAAAACTATGCGTCCAGCACATTTATTAACCGTAGTAGAAAAAGAATTTATAAGCACGCAAAGCGGTCATCACACACCCGTGATGTTGTGGGGTGCGCCGGGTGTAGGTAAGTCACAGATGGTAGCGCAGGTTGCCAAAAAGCAAAATACGCCACTGATTGATATCCGTCTGTCGCAGATGGAGCCTAGTGATCTACGCGGTATTCCCTTTAAAGTTGGCAGTTCTGTGGAATGGGCGGTTCCTGCAATGTTGCCTAATGCAGAGCGTCACGGCGAAAACGGCATCTTATTTTTAGATGAGATCACTTCGGCACCACCCAGCGTATCTGCTGCTGCCTATCAGTTAATACTTGATAGAAAACTGGGTGAGTATGAAGTCCCGGATGGTTGGGCGATCATTGCTGCAGGTAACCGTCAAGGTGACCGCGGTGTCACTTACAGTATGCCAGCACCATTGGCTAATCGTTTCTCTCATTACGAAGTCGATATTAATCTCGATGACTGGGTTGCATGGGCGTATGCAAATGGCATCGATGAGCGTGTGATAGCTTTTTTACGTTTTCGTCAGGATTTACTTTTCGAATTTGATGCCTCGCAAAATCCTGTTGCATTTCCATCACCGCGCTCGTGGGAATTTGCTCATCGTGCATTGCATAAATTTGAAGATCATCCTGAATTATTTTCAGGTGCGCTACAGGCATGCGTGGGTAAAGCGGCTGGTATTGAGTTAGCCGCATTTATTGCCAGTCTTGATCAGATGCCGGACCTCGATGCTATCATCAACGGTGAAGAAGTCGATACACCCAAAGAGATTGATCTGCAGTATGCCGTTGCTACTGCATTAGTTGGCCGTGCTATTCGAGCTAAAGATACAGATGAAGCGATGAAAGTACACGGCAATATTCTCAGTTACGCCAATCATTTTCCTCAGCGTGAGATGGGTGTCATGATGGTATCGGATATGCATCGCGCTATTGGCCAGGATATTTTTACAGTACCTGAATTTGCCAGCTGGGCAGATAAAATTGCTGATTTGATGTTGTATTAAAATGAAAAATTTATCCACAGATGAACGCAGATGAACACAGATAAAAAAATTTTTTATGTTTTTAAATATCTGTGTTCATCTGCGTTCATCTGTGGACTAAATAATTCTTTAGCTTTTCTTTGATAGTCACATTTGTTGATACATGAGTCTCTATCCCGACGTTGAAAAAAAACTCGCCACAGCCAGAACACGTTTGATTTTGGATAAGCCTTTCCTCGGCGCGCTGGTTTTGCGTTTGCCCATGGTTGCAGGTGATCCCAAATGGTGTGAAACCACCTACAGTGACGGTAAAACCTTTTATTACAACAGTGATTACATCGATGCGCTTGATCAGGAACAGACGCAGTTCGCGCTCTCACACGAAGCCTTGCATTGCGCGTTATCCCATTTTCATCGTCGTGGCCACCGGGTAAAACATCGTTGGGATCTGGCCTGTGATTACGCTGTGAATCCTATGTTGATTCATGATGGTTTAAAATCTACACCCGACGCCATGCATCTTCGTGAATACGAAGGTATGACCGCCGAAGAGATTTATCCCTGTCTCGAAGATAATGATAATGACGGTGAGCGTGATCTGGAAAACGAAAAAAAATCCGATGATGCAGACAGTGATGATCAGCAATCTCGGCAGGATCAAAGTGGCGGCGGTAAGGAAAAGGAAAAAGAAAACGACGAACAAAGTGAGGGTCAGGGCGAACAGGATAAAGATCAGGATGACGCAGGGCAGGGTGGGATGGCGCCGCAACCTGCTGCTATGTCGCCACAGGAAGAAGATGAATTAAGTCTGCAGTGGGAGCAGCGACTGGCAGGTGCTGCGCAACAAGCATTACAGTCAGGCAAGCTGGAAGGTGAGATGGCGAGGATGGTCGATCATCTGCTACAGCCAAAGTTGCCCTGGCGAATGTTGCTCGCACGATACATGTCGGCAACAGCAAGAGAAGATTACAGTTATTCGCGGCCTTCATCACGCCGGGGTGATCCCGCCGTTTATCCCAGCATGCGCAGTAACGAAACCAACATCGTTGTTGCCGTCGACACCAGCGGTTCGATAGGGGAGGAAGAAATTCAGGAATTCATTTCTGAAATCGACGCGATAAAAAGCCAGGTGCGCGCCAGTGTTACGTTGCTTACCTGTGATTCAAAATTAAATTACGGCTGTCCATGGAGGTTCGAAGCATGGGATACCTTCAAATTTGATATTGATATACGTGGTGGTGGCGGTACTAATTTCAAGCCGGTATTTGAATGGATAGATGAACAGGATAAAGCACCCGACCTGCTAGTTTATTTCACAGATGCAGAAGGCGTATTTCCTGATGTTGAACCATATTTCCCGGTTACCTGGTTGGTTAAAGGTAAAACAAAAGTACCGTTTGGTGTAAGGGTGCAGTTAAATTAATACTTGATATTGAAATTCAATATTGTGAGCTTATTTATTCTCGCAAAGACGCAGAGATCGCAAAGATTAGAGAATATAAGTGATTTATTTTTCTTTTCGATCTCTGCGTCTTTGCGAGAAAGTCTATTTTTTAATTATGAGAAATAAATATTAACTACATGGTACTCTCAGCAGAAGATAATCTACGTCTAAACGTCTTGCTTGCGCAGGAGCTTTATGCGGTGCGTATAGATGAATCAAAGATGACGGTTTTCGCGTTAACCGCAAAAGGTGAGGCCAGGGTTCCGTTAAATGCCATTGGTAAAGACGAACCTTATATCAAAGAGATTAAAGCTTTATTCAGTACCCACGTTATGGGGTCGCCCGGTGGTTATCCAGTGTATCTTAAACGTTGGACACGTATGGGGCAGGCTCGCGATGAAAGCCTGGCTCAATTATTATTACTCGGTGAACCAGAGGCCGTCGTTGCAGCTGTTCATGCCTCCGGATTAACTGATGAATTAGCTGCACGCGCCTGGTGGGCAATGCCAACTGCTGAGAATGCACGACGCATGTTAGAGAGAAAGGCCGTTGTCGAAGGCGAAACCGGCAAAATTTTAGCTGAATTTCTGTTGGAGTTTTTACCGTTTGAAGAAGAACAGAGTGATATGATCGAATCTGTTCGACTGGTTTTGCAACCGGGACTTATTAGCCAGGAAGAGAAAGAAAAACTCTGGTCAAAAACAAAAACTAAACGTAGTTTCTATGTTGGTTTTTTACATGCCGCAGCAGACGATTTGCCTGTTGAGGTAGCTGCTCATCCTGAATACGAAAAAATAAAACTACAGCTTATGCCGTTAATAGAGAAGAGTAATCCTTATGCAACAATGCTGGAAAAAGTTTTAAGTGCAAAAGGGCAGGCAACCATTAAAACGATCGAAGACGCATTAAAAAAACCGGGGAACCAGGATGTAGTGGTTTCTTTGCTTACGGCAGTATCAAAATACTTTGAAAGAATAGTGCCAGAGCAATTTACTGGAGATGATATCGGAGCGATATGTACCGAAGCTGAGTCCCTGTGTTGCAGTAAGAATGCTGACATTGATAACATCGTCGCAGCGTTGAACGGTGCAACAGATAGAGTGCAGGAATATCTGTGTGCGATGACGGTATTAGCGTGTTTGAGTGTAAAGCTGGTTAACCCCATATTTTCTCGCAGTGATGCTATAGGAACTGTTATGCGTAAAAAAATAAACCCTATTACAGATCCTGTGTTTGAGAAGCTGCAAGTATTACGCGGCTAGGTTCTGTATACGCCACGTGTTTTTAGACAGGCGCATCGCTCGTGTTTTTTAGAGCAGGGTTTTGTATTCATCTTCTTTAAAACCGATAATTAATTTTTTTCCGCTTACTAATACAGGTCTTTTTACCGAGCTTGGGTTTTCGAGCATAGTCCGTATTGAAGAGTGTTCATTAAGGCTTTTTTTCGTCTTGTCACTGAGACCTTTCCAGGTAGTGCTGCGTTTGTTTAATACGGTTTCCCAGCCGGCGATTTTTACCCATAGTTTCAGTTCTTTTTCAGGTACGCCCCATTTTTTATAATCGTGAAACTCATAAGCCAGTTTGTTTTTATCGAGCCACTTCATGGCTTTTTTCATGGTGTCGCAGTTAGGAATGCCGTAGATTTTAATCATGTTGATAGACCTTAAGAGCGTAAAAGAGTTTTAACCGCAGAGGCGCGGAGACACAGAGAAAAGCTTTATAAATTTGTTTATGCGAAGCATAAACAGTAAAAAACTCTGAGTCTCCGCGCCTCTGCGGTAGAAAGTTTCTTAATCTATATCACGTAGTAATTCATTCAAACCAACTTTGCCGCGAGTTTTCTCGTCAACCTGTTTTACTATTACTGCGCAATAAAGACTATACGTTCCATCTTTAGATGGCAAGTTGCCAGAAACCACGACTGATCCAGCAGGAATACGTCCGTAACTGATTTCGCCCGTCATTCGATTGAAGATTTTGGTGCTTTGACCGATGTATACGCCCATCGAAATAACAGAGCCTTCTTCGACGATGACACCTTCAACAACTTCTGAGCGTGCACCGATGAAACAGTTGTCTTCAATGATAGTTGGAGCAGCTTGCAGTGGCTCTAATACACCGCCGATACCAACACCGCCAGAGAGGTGAACGTTCTTGCCAATCTGCGCACACGATCCCACGGTCGCCCAGGTGTCTACCATGGTGCCAGTGTCTACATATGCGCCAATATTAACGTAAGAGGGCATTAGTACGACGCTGGGTGCAATGTACGAACCAAAACGTGCGGTTGCTGGTGGAACAACACGTACGCCTGAATCGCGAAATTCGCGTGTATTAAGGTCGGCAAATTTTGAATTTACTTTATCGTAGTAGTTGGTGAAGCCGCCTTTGATAAACTCATTATCGTTAATGCGGAAAGAAAGCAGTACAGCTTTTTTTAACCATTCATTAACAACCCAGTCACCATCTACTTTTTCTGCAACGCGTGCTTCACCGGAATCGAGCAGATTAACCGCTTCTGTTACTGCGTCAGAAATATGTGTTTCCACATTACGGGGTGTGATGTCAGCACGACGCTCAAAGGCTTCTTCGATAATTTTTTTTAATTCAGACATTTATAGTAGTCTCCAAAAATTTAGTGTTTTAATTTAATGTTTGTAAGTATTTATTGATTCGGTTGGCTGCTGTTACGCATTCATCAAATGGTGCTACCAATGCCATGCGAACATGGTTTTTTCCGGGGTTTTTGCCGTCGTTTTCACGTGACAAATAACTTCCGGGAAGTACTGTAACATTTTGTTCTTCAAATAGTTCTTCAGTGAATTTTTCGTCATCAGCCGGAGTGTTTAGCCACAGGTAAAAACCAGCATCTGGTAATGATACGTCAATCACCGGGTTTAGTATCTCGATAACGGCAGCAAATTTTTTAACGTATAAGGTTCTGTTTAGTTTAACGTGTTCTTCATCGTCCCATGCTTCAATACTGGCAAGCTGGTGTACGGGAGGCATGGCGCATCCGTGATAGGTGCGATACAGCAAATAGGATTTGATCAGTCGTGCATCACCCGCAACAAAGCCTGAACGCATGCCGGGCAGGTTGGATCTCTTTGATAAGCTGTGAAATACGATGCAGTTTTCAAAGTCATTGTTGCCACACTCTTCAGCAGCTTCTAACAAACCAGTCGGCGGGCTATTTTCATCAAAGTATATCTCTGAGTAACATTCGTCAGAAGCGATAACAAAATCGTATTTTTTCGATAAGCTGATTAACTCGATGAGTTGTTGTTTAGATATAACACTGCCAGTTGGGTTACCCGGTGTGCAGATATAAATAATCTGGCAGCGTTGCCATGTGGTCTCATCAATTGAATCAAAATCAGGCAAGTACCCATTTTCTTTTATCGTGTTATAAAAGCAGGGTGTTGCGCCAGATAGATAAGCTGCACCTTCATAGATCTGGTAAAACGGGTTGGGCATCAATATCAGAGCATCATCGTCTTTGTCTATATAACTCTGTGCAAATGAAAACAGGGCTTCACGTGTGCCGGTTACGGGCAGGATATGTTTTTCCGGGTCTAGAGCATTGTCGGATAATTTGAATCGACGAGTTAACCAGTTTTTTATGGCAACTCGTAATTCCAGAATGCCCTTGGTCAATGGATAGCGATTAATCTGATCCAGGTTATTTGCGATCGAATCCAGTACAAATTTTGGTGCATCATGTTTTGGTTCTCCTATCGATAGAGCTATGTGTCCTTCAACAGTAGGCGTGCAGTTACTTTTCAATGCATTAAGTTTTTCGAAAGGATAAGGCTGAAGTTTTTTCAGGTCTGGATTCATGACGTGACGGTGCTTTAAAACGTGTTTTGATTAAATGAGGTTGCTGAATTCCTAGGGGGCGCTATTATAAGCGATTTATCATATCGGTTCAGGAGTTATCGGTGTCACAGAATGAGTTGCCAGACAAGCCGCTAGTAACGGCTATCGACCACTGTAGCCTTATCGTGGCAGATACCGGTAAAGCAGTTGAATTTTATAGTAGCCTCTTAGGTTTGCTTGTCGATGAATCTCGGCCAGATTTAGGTTATCCGGGTGCATGGTTGCAGATTGCAAACACCCAGATTCACCTGTTAGAGGTGCCCAATCCTGATTCGATGGAAAACCGCCCTGAACATGGCGGTAGGGATCATCATGTTGCGTTACAGGTTACTGACCTGGATGAAGTGATTCGACGATTGAAGCAAGCAGATGTCGCTTATAGTAAAAGTAAGTCTGGTCGGGCTGCTCTGTTCTTCCGTGACTTAGATGGCAACGCGATCGAGCTCGTTGAAAAATAGTATTTTTGCCAATGTTTTATCGTTTAATTTTTGAACAGGTCTGTATATTTTTCATAACCTTCCGTTTTTAAATGTTCCTTCGGTATAAATTTTAGTGAAGCTGAATTTATACAATAACGTAAGCCCGTTGGTTTCGGGCCATCTTTAAATAGATGCCCTAAATGCGAATCTGCATTTTTACTGCGAACTTCAGTACGGGGGGATATCAAGTAATAATCAGTTTTTTCAGCGATGTTAGCTGATTCAAGTGGTTGATAAAAGCTTGGCCAGCCTGTGCCTGACTTGTATTTGTGTGTGGATGAAAATAGTGGTTCTCCACTGACGATATCTACATAAATGCCCTGACGTTTTTCATCCCAAAACTCATTTTTAAAAGGGCGCTCGGTGTCTTCATTTTGAGTAACAGAATACTGTAGTGGTGTGAGTTGTTGCTTTAATACGGCATCTGTTGGTTTGGTGTAATCGGATGGAATGATGTTATTGTCATCACTAAATGCGGAAAAAGACATGGCGACAATCAATGCTGTAAATATAAATGCTGGAACTATTTTTTTCATCAGAACACCTGAAAATTAAACTTGTAAAAAACGAACTGATGTTACGACAAAGCTTGAGGGGAAAAGTTTCGAGTTGAGCTTTCTTTTAAAATGAAGTTTGAAGTGTAGGGATAGTGGAAATATAGATAAGGCTTTTGATACAGTTGATTTTAGTGATCGGGTCGGTTTCTGATCAGGTCAATGGCGTTAGGGGAAGTCAATAGCTTATGCAGAAAAACACTACCTGAACGGCTGATATATTGTGACAGATATTCATGTTGGAAGTGGATGATTCTCAATCTTTATTTTAGGTGAGCGTATGTTTTGCAATCTATAACGAACTGCCATGAGTTTTTACTCTGACCCCAAATTTAAAAGGTACAGAATACAATAAAGTTCATGGTGTTCAAATGCAGTTTGCATAAACGGTAAAAAAACAAAACTTAACAAACAGCGAAAGAGTTCAGCAAGCAAGCCACTATCAGATAAAGATATCCGCCTTAATAAAACCTGAT
>DAOWFN010000197.1 GCA_030637945.1 Gammaproteobacteria bacterium | reverse complement strand
GTATCACCAATAACTTAACGCAAGCGATTATAGATTGGATAGATAGCGACCTAACGAATACAACTCCGAATGGTGCTGAAGACGGTTATTACATGAACCTTGAAAAACCCTATCGTACCGCGCAATCACCGCTTTACAGCATCTACGAATTACGCCTGATAAAAGGGTTTGAAAATAATGATGATTACCAGCTTGTTACACAACTGATCACCGGAACAAACGATCAAAACTCAGGTCGTTTTTCAGGCCCTGCCCTGTGCGCATTTAAAACAAACAAACCTACACCCATCAATATCAACACAGCCAGCGTTGAAGTGCTAGAATCCTTACAACCGGATATAACAAAGGCACAGTTAGACGACGTACTGCAACAACGTACCGATGACGCACTCACCAAGGTACCCGCTGTTTTCACCACTGCGGATAATCTTGCAACTGAAAGCAGTTATTATCTACTTAAAACAAGAGTGTTAATCGGCAATGCCAGCAGGGTGATGTACAGCATAATTTATTGGGACGGGAAGAAGACTAGTACTATATCCCGCACCCTACGAACACTATAACAATGATCGAGTCTTAAGATATGAGTGAAACTTTACTCATCCATTACAATATAGAACACCCACAACAGGCGACCTGGTCACTATGCAATGAGGCCGGCGAGCTTACTGGAAAGATCACCACAGGCGCACTAGATGAATTAGGTGAGTCTGCAGTTAATCACACTGCTATCGTTTTATTAAACAGCCAATGCCTGCATATCAGTCAGCTGCAATTACCGACGCAGAACATGCAAAAAATGTTAAAGGCGATCCCTTATGCCATCGAGGAGTTTATTGCTGAAGACATAGAAAATTTCCATTTTGTCGTGTCAAAAAACAAGCACAGCGATACAACATCCGTTGTCGGTATAGACAAGACCACATTGAGAAATATCATCGGCCCTTTTCAACAGGCAAATATTATTGTCGACAAAATAATCCCAGATACACTTTGCCTTGCAGCCAATGACACACAGTGGGTTTATTTAAATTACCGGGATAACTCATACCTGCAAACAGACAGATTAAATGGCATGGCATTATCACATGATATAGCGCCTTATATCATGGCGAGTAAACTGCAAGATGAAAACCAGAAACCTCCTGAAAAAATACTGTTCTTTAGCGAGCGGGAAGATACACTAACGTTTGATGACCTTTCGATCAGCGAGTTGGTCCAGAAAAATGATATAGAGGTAATTAACATTACCTACAACACACATCCCTTAGTCGTATTTTGCGGTAATTACAGGCAGGCATTATCTCTTAACCTGCTGCAGCATGAATTCAAAAACAAACGTAAAACATCCGGTTACTGGTATCACTGGCGCTACGCCGCAGCGCTCGCTGCCACCTGGTTAATACTCCATCTAGGCCTGACAAGTTTTCAATACTCCAGAATCGCAAACGAAAACATCATTACAAAAGCTAAAATTGAAAAGATCTATAAAAAATCATTTCCTCAAAGCAAAAAGATTGTAAATCCGCGTTTACAGATGGAGCAAAAATTAAAACAATTAAAAAGCAACTCTGGCAATAGCAGTAATGGACTCGTATTTTTACTTGCAGAATCATTTGGCGCACCAAACCTCGATAAAATAAATATCACATTACAGACTTTAACTTTCAGAAATAACCGGATGGATATCGGACTTGAAAGTAAAAATTTACAGGCGATCGAAAACTTAAACAAAAACCTTAACAACAATAAAACTATAAAATCAGAAATCACTTCATCCTCCTCAGAAAAAGACAAGGTCAGAGGCAACTTACGCATAGAAGGACGAGGCTGATGGAAAAATTACAGCAACTCAAACAATGGTTTTATGCACTGCCCTTAAAAGAACAGCGCATGGTTTCAGGCACAGTGGCCGTTATCATATTGACCCTGTTTTATCTCATCATCTGGGAACCAATTCATTTAGGCCTCGATAGCGAACAACAAAAACAACAATCACAGAAAAAAGTCTTACTCTGGATGCAGGACGCAGCTGCTGAGGTTAAAACTTTGCGAGCCAGTGGCGGGCGCAGTACGATACGTGACAAAAACAAACCGACGACATTGGTGATCGAGCAAACCATAAACAATGCAGGTCTAAAAGCTTCTGTAAGCAAACTGGAGTCCTCTGGCAAAAACGGTGCGCGCGTTACATTAAATGAAGCTCCTTTTAATCAGATTCTTGTCTGGCTCGATACATTAGCAACACACAATGGCATACACGTAGTCAGCGCAAATTTTGAGCGCACAGCTAATCCCGGAAAAACCAATACACGCCTGACTTTTGAACGCCCTTAAACCTCGCAGTTAAAAGCCTAGATTTCTATGTCGAAAAAATATTACATCCTCACGGCTATCTTTTCGTATCTGATACTTTTATTTGCGACTATCCCGGCAAAACCAATCGTCAATATTATCAACGATAATTCTGCAATTACACTACATGGTGTAAGCGGCACGCTCTGGAGTGGTAACGCTTATATCATTAATATTAATAACAAAGCGCAGTTAAAAGACACGGAATGGTCATTCAAACCATGGAAGCTGCTGCTCGGGGAAATCGCCATTGATATAGATACCCAATATTCCAACCATGACATAAAAACAGAATTAGGCACTTCATTTCTAGGCACATACTTTATCAATGGCCTGATCGCGCAGATATCCGCAGACGATGCGGCACAGCTTGCTAATATACCCCTCGTACAAGTTTCGGGGTTAATCTCCCTCGATATTGAAAATGCACGATGGAAAAGAGGCGAATTACCAACAGCCATTGGCTCGATAGACTGGAAAAATGCAGTCGTTACCGTCGCTGATAGTGCGTCATTAGGAAACGTCAAAATATTGCTAGGTGAATCTGAGCAACAGTTACTCAGCGCCGATATAAAAAATCAGGGTGGCGACATAAAAATCAGCGGCACTGCCGAGCTCGCACCCAAAGCTAATTACATTGTTAGCATAAAACTTTCACCGACGGCATCAGCGAACAATAGTATAAAACAAAGTCTTGGATTATTTGCCGAAAAACAAAATAATGGCGAATACCTGTTTAAAGACTCGGGCTCACTCAGTCAAATCGGATTAATTTAAGGAACCCCTAATGGCAAAAACCATCAATGGTATTAAAGTAACCAGCGAAAATAAATGCTCTTTTTGCACAGGTTCTATATGCTGTACCTACGTCACGCAACATATAGACACACCTCGTTCGAAAGAAGATTTTCGTCAACTGCTATGGCAGGTCTCACATAACAACGTAAAAATTTACAAGGATGACGATGGCTGGACGTTGTTAGTCGAAGGCACTTGCCAACATCTACAGGTCAATGGTGACTGCGGAATCTATGAAGTCCGACCAGAGATATGCCGTGAACACACTAATGAATATTGTGAATTTGATGCGCCATCTGAAGACGGCTTCGAGTTATACTTCGAAAATTATTTTGATTTATTAAAATACTGCAAGAAACGCTTTAAGTCGTGGGATAAAGCATTCGCATGATATCTAAGGCAATATCTCTTTAAAGTTATCTAACGAAATAAAACGGTCACTACTGATTGCCTCACTCTGACTGTCCGGCTGCTTTATGCCATAACAATACTGGATACCGTATCGATTAGCGCACTCTAATACTTCCAGGTTATCGTCAATCAACATGGTTTTCTGTCTATTATAGGTTTCGTATTCTTGCAGCTTCTGCCAAAACCCTTCATGTTCTTTTGCCATACCGATGTCATGTGCATTAATAATTTTGTCAAAATGCACATGCAGATTTGTTTTATCCATTTTTAGATTCAAACTGGCCGGGTGCGCGTTTGTCACCAACACCACTCTTTTCTGTTTTTCATTTAACCAGGAAAGAAACTCAACGACATCTGGTCGGATAGAAATCTTTTCTGCAATATCATGTTTTAACTGCTCGATATCCAGTGACAGTTCACGCGTCCAGAAATCGACACAGTACCAGTCCAGACTACCACGCGCCTCAGAATAAAGATCCATCAGATGATGATGTGCCTCATCATGTGACAGATCATGTTTTTCGGCGTAACACATAGGCACATGATGCAACCAAAAATGATTATCAAAATGCAGATCGAGCAGCGTACCATCCATATCCAGCAACACGGTTTCAATACCTTCCCATTCCGGCATTTTATTCGAGAATTTTTCGTTTTCTAAGTCTATAGTCATCTTTATATTATACAATGTCGCAATCAAGATAACCCCTACAAGAAGACTACTAATGAGCCACTCCCTGAATTTAGAAAAACTTTGCCATGAATGTGTAAGCATCGCACGTGATGCCGGTGACGCAATCCTGGCTATTTACGATGCCGGTTTTAATATTGAAGAAAAGGATGATAAATCGCCACTGACCGATGCTGACCTGGCATCTCACAATCTGATCATCGCGCGACTAACGGAATTAACACCCGATATTCCAATACTGTCAGAAGAGTCAGCAAAGCTGCCTTTTGAAGAACGCGCAAGCTGGGAAACCTACTGGTTGGTTGACCCACTGGATGGTACCCGTGAATTCATTAAACGCAATGGCGAATTCACGGTCAATATCGCACTCATCCACCAACACCAGAGTATTATCGGTGTTATTAACGTACCTGTTCTTGACGTTGATTACTACGCCTGGGAAAACGGCGGCTGTTTTAAATCCGAGCAAAAAGGTGAAGCAGTAAAAATTTCAGTTAAAAAATTAGACAATTCCCGACTTACTGTCGCCGGCAGTCGCTCCCACGGATCAGAGATGATGCAGAAATACATGGCAAAACTAGGGGATGTTGAAACCCTTAGCATGGGCAGCTCACTAAAATTTTGTCTCGTTGCCGAAGGTCGTGCTGATCTATACCCGCGATTAGGATTAACCTCCGAATGGGATACCGCCGCCGCTCACTGCATCGTCGTACAGGCAGGTGGCTACATTACTAAAACAGATATGTCACCGCTTGAATACAATACCAAAGACAGTTTACTGAACCCGTTTTTCTTTGTTTATGGTGATAACAGCCGTGACTGGTCACAATACCTTGACGAGCAACCATCCTGATATCAACTAACGATGAACAAAGTACCGAACCAATGAAAATTCTTATCGTAGGCGGCGCCGGCTACATCGGCTCACACATGGTGAAGCAACTGGCAAAAGCCGGTAACGATGTTATTACTCTGGACAACTTAAGTTACGGCTATCGTGACGCCGTAAAATACGGTGAGTTTGTCGAAGGTGACCTGGGAGATAACGAAGTACTCGATGCAATATTTCAACCTGGTGATATCGATGCCGTCATGCATTTTGCCGGTTTTATCCAGGTGGGCGAATCAGTCACCAACCCGTCGATGTATTACCTTAATAACGTGGTCAACACGCATACCCTGCTCGACGCCATGTTACGGCACAACATTAAAAACTTTATTTTTTCATCGACAGCGGCTATTTTTGGCGAGCCCGAATACACACCGATTGATGAAAAGCATCAAAAGCAACCAATCAACCCATATGGCCATTCAAAATTAATGATCGAGCAGATACTTGATGATTACGATACAGCCTATGGTTTACGTTCCACCTGCTTACGTTATTTTAATGCCGCAGGTGCGGATCCTGATGGTGAATTAGGTGAACGACACGTTCCTGAAACACATCTGATCCCACTCATTCTTCAAGCTGCTTCCGGTAGACGAGCAGATATAAAAATATTTGGTGACGATTATCCAACACAAGATGGAACCTGTGTGCGCGACTACATCCACATCAATGATCTATGCGAAGCACACTCACTTGCTTTACATCGCATGATAGAAAAAGACCAAAGTGCTCGATACAACCTTGGTAACGGTAAAGGTTTCTCTGTAACAGAAGTCATCGATATTGCCAAAGAAGTATCCGGTAATGATTTCAAAGTAACCATAGAACCACGTCGTGATGGTGACCCGGCAGTATTGGTGGCAGACGCAAGCCTGGCAAAACAGGAACTGAACTGGCAACCTGAATTTGCCGAATTAAAAGATATCGTTAAGACCGCCTGGGATTGGGAGATAAATTTTTTATCTAAACAGTAAGATGACAATTATTTACTAGCACGACTGTGCTCGATAAGACGCTTCGTCATGTGCAAACGCATTACACTATCTTCAGTAATCGTGTGAAACAGATGGTGAAGACTGGTCGATCTTTCGATAATCGTATCCAGATCATCACATCGCTCACGATAATATTCCAACAGGCATAAATCAAATCGGTACAGAGCATCACTCAACGGATCTTTAAGCTGCCGTTTCCTAATGACCTCCATACCTTCTTCGTAGACATTGCCCAGACACATATGAACCGCTGAAAATAAAGTCGCCCAGCCATTAAACCACAACATTAAATCCTTATCAAACGTTTCACCGCCAGCACCATTACCATCTAACATCTGCTGCAATAGATCACGTTCGTTAACCGCTTCATGTAGCTCCATCATATTGGCACGACCATATGCATCGATCGTGGTACTCGTCAGCAACATATGTGCATCTGAATATTTTGTTAATACAAAAGTG
>DAOWFN010000212.1 GCA_030637945.1 Gammaproteobacteria bacterium | reverse complement strand
TTTCGTATCTCAGTATGGTTTGCCCTGGCATTGATGGTCATCGGTGTTGCTATCGGTATCGTCGCAGGTGCGGTACAGGGATACTTTTCAGGTAAAACAGACCTGATAATGCAACGTATCATCGAAGTCTGGTCATCTATGCCTGAGCTGTATTTGCTCATCATTTTTGCGTCAATATTTCAGCCGAGCATCTGGTTGTTAATCATATTGTTATCTTTATTTGGCTGGATGGGGTTGTCGGATTATGTGCGTGCCGAATTTCTTCGTGGTAGAAACCTGGACTATGTGCGTTCTGCCAGAGCGATGGGTCTAACTAACTTTTCAATCATGAGTAAGCATTTGTTGCCCAACAGTTTGACGCCGGTCATTACTTTTTTACCTTTTAGAGTCAGCGGAGCAATCCTTGCTCTAACCAGTCTGGATTTTTTAGGCTTGGGTGTGCCGCCAACGACGCCTAGTCTGGGTGAGCTGTTATCACAGGGGAAAGAAAATATCGAAGCATGGTGGTTGTCATTAAGTGCATTTGTAGTGCTGGTAGGAACATTGATGTTATTGATCTTTATCGGCGAAGCATTGCGAGCAGCTTTAGATACCAGGAAAATTTAATTAACAGAATAATGACGAGTCAATGGTCCTCGGCAATATACGTGGTGTGTAGGAGCGGGACTTTATTCCGCGATATCTCTCAGGCGACACAACAGTGAAAGTAGAAAATAAAAAAATATTACTGGATGTAAAAGACTTAAGCGTATCATTCAACACGCAAAATGGTCTGGTAGATATCATCGATAATATAAGCTTTGATATATATTCAGGAGAAAATCTGGCTATCGTCGGCGAATCCGGATCAGGCAAGTCGGTTACGGCATTATCGATATTACGCCTTCATGATGAAGCTAATACAGTTTACTCAGATGGCAGTGTCGAGTTTCAGGGAAAGAATTTATTAGCACTTGATAATCATGAGATGCAACAGGTGCGTGGAAAAAATATTTCAATGATTTTTCAGGAGCCGATGACATCGTTGAATCCTGTCTTCACCGTTGGTCAGCAAATCGAAGAAGTACTAACGATACATCAAAATTTAAACAAGGCTGATAGGCAAAAACGTGTTGTTGAACTACTTGATCGCGTCGGCATCCGACAGCCTGAACAGAAAGTAAATGTTTTTCCGCACTCACTATCAGGCGGTCAACGACAGCGTGTGATGATAGCGATGGCTTTGGCTTGTAACCCTGCATTGTTGATAGCAGATGAGCCCACGACTGCTTTAGATGTGACTATTCAGCAACAGATTCTGGATCTATTGCTGGAGATACAAAACGATACAGATATGTCAGTATTGTTGATTACCCATGATCTGAATCTGGTTAGAAGGTTTGCAAATCGTGTCTGTGTGATGCAGGAAGGTAAGATCGTTGAAGAGAATGAAACAGATAAGTTATTCGATCAACCGCAGCATGAATACACAAAGTTTTTGCTTGATAGTGAACCGAATAAAAAAATAGCAAGCTTGAAAGCAGGCACAGATGTCGTGCTTAGTACTAAAAATATTCGTTGTTATTTTCCCATCTACAAAGGTTTTTTCAAGCGTAAGGTGGATGAGGTTAAGGCAGTTGACGACATTACATTATCATTACGCTCGGGTGAAACACTCGGAATCGTAGGTGAATCGGGTTCGGGAAAAACAACTTTGGGGCTAGCGATGTTTCGACTTTTAGCATCTCAAGGCGAAGTTTATTTTAAAGATACGAACGTGTCTGATTTCGATGAGAAGCGTATGCGCCCCTTACGGCGTCACTTCCAGATTGTTTTTCAAGATCCATTTTCATCACTTTCTCCAAGAATGACCGTTCGACAAATTATTGAAGAAGGTTTAAAGCTCCACTTTCCTGCGTTAAATGCCGAGCAACGCCTGGATAAAATTCTAGATATTTTATGTGAAGTTGGATTAGAAAAAAATGTCCTGTGGCGTTATCCACATGAGTTTTCCGGGGGGCAGCGGCAACGCATAGCGATTGCCAGGACCGTCGTATTGGAACCTGATGTGATTTTACTGGACGAGCCGACGAGCTCCCTGGATGTTTCTGTTCAAAAACAGGTTTTAGGTTTGCTGGCTCAGTTGCAGCAAAAACGGCAGTTGAGCTATCTGTTCATAAGTCATGATCTGCGCGTCGTTCGCGCGATGTCGCATCGTGTTATCGTAATGCGTGAGGGAAAAGTGGTCGAGCAGGGTGACGTTGATGATGTTTTTGATAACCCCCAGCACGACTATACTCGTGAACTGGCATCAGCTTCATTGTATCGTTAGGGGTGTGTTACTAGATTAAACTGGAAAATAACAGAGAAAAATGAAAAAGGGAGCGTCATACAAAAAATCAGCTTTCCTGGCTATCTTATATTCATTATTTTTGCTTCGCCTGCACCAGGCATGCTGCTCGTCGGTGTGGCGTTTATGAAGCATGAGAAATCACACTTCCAGGTGTAATCAAACATCATTGTCCGGCTCCTGCGCCTGATAAAAGCCTCTCTTTTGGAATACTTGACTGTTTTACTAGGTATTAGTAAAATTAACCTACTAATTTAGTCAGGAATTACTGGGGTTTTCCATGCGTTTATCTACAAAAGGTCGTTATAGTGTAACAGCCATGCTGGATCTTGCTATTCACGACAAAGCGGGTCCAGTTACATTGGCTGATATCTCGCAGTGTCAGGGCATTTCCCTGTCCTATCTCGAGCAATTATTTGCTCGCCTGCGTCGGAGCGGTCTCGTTAAAGGTGTACGTGGCCCGGGCGGCGGCTACCGTCTATCGCGGCCAGCCACGGAGATCAGTATCGCCGAAATTATCTGTTCTGTTGATGAAAATGTTGATGTTACCCGATGTAAAGGTGAAGGCAATTGTCAGGATGGTGAAAGGTGTCTAACGCATGAATTATGGACTAAGTTAAGTCTGAGGCTTCATGATTTTTTATCAGGTATTACACTGGCGCAATTTGTAGAACGTCCAGGTATCCCTGAATTGTCGTTGCAGCGTGACAAAATGATCGGACGATTTGTACTGGCAAAAAAGCAGGCGGCAGCAATTAATAGTGGTGTGTTTGATGATAATCATGACACCAGTAAAAGTATAAGTAATTAAATAAAGTATTTACGAGGTAGTTATGGCTTACGGTGAGAAAGTACTCGATCATTATGAAAATCCTAGAAATGTAGGTAGTTTTGAACTTGATGACAGCGTTGGTACCGGCATGGTTGGTGCGCCGGCCTGTGGTGATGTAATGAAACTGCAAATTAAAGTTGATGCCGATGGCGTCATCGAAGACGCAGTGTTTAAAACCTACGGTTGCGGTAGCGCGATCGCGTCAAGTTCGCTTTTAACAGAATGGGTTAAGGGTAAAACGCTCGATGAAGCCAAAGCGATTAAGAATACGCAGATTGCTGAAGAGCTCGCATTACCACCGGTAAAAATTCATTGTTCGGTACTGGCTGAAGATGCAATCAATGCGGCAATCGATGATTATCGAAGCAAAAACGCTTAAGTTTTTCTTTTATTGATTTGAAAAAGGCCCGATAGCTCGGGCTTTTTTTATGGCTAAAAACAATTTTACCGCAGAGATCGCTCTTGTGTATCCCTACACCCGCGATATTAGTGCTTCCGTGCACGTCACGCTGAGATTTTATATTGTTCAACGCCATAGGCGTCGTAAATATAATAAAAAATTGCTTTTCTCCATGCCTCCGCGTCTCTGTGGTTAATTAGGATTTGCGCTTGAAATGACTGGAGATGAAGTAAAAACACTGCATCTCAGGTATAATACGCGGCTTTATTATTTATTGAGGAATCCCTGTGCTTGAGTCATATCGTCAACATGTCGCTGAACGCGAAGCCGAAGGTTTACCACCGTTAGCGCTGGATGCAAACCAGGTCGCTGATCTGGTTGAGTTGATTAAAAAGCCACCTGCCGGTGAAGAAGAATTCCTGGTGGATTTACTCGTGCATCGTGTTCCACCTGGCGTTGACCAGGCCGCCTATGTAAAGGCGGCGTTCCTGTCGGATGTCGCAAAAGGAAATACCCCGTGTGCTTTAATCGATGCGGTCCGCGCAACTGAAATTTTGGGGACCATGTTAGGCGGTTACAACATTCAACCATTGATTGATTTACTTGATAATGAAACTACAGCTGATGCAGCCGCCTCTGCCTTATCACATACTCTGCTTATCTATGATGCTTTCCATGATGTCGCAGACAAAGCAAAAAACAACGATGCTGCAGCACGTGTTATTCGTTCATGGGCTGATGCTGAATGGTTTACTTCAAAACCAGAGTTAGCAAAAGAAATTACGGTTACGGTTTATAAAGTACCGGGTGAGACCAATACAGATGATCTATCTCCAGCGACTGAAGCCTGGAGTCGTCCTGATATTCCATTACATGCTAAATCTATGTTGATCAGTAAAATGGATGATCCTTTAGAAACTATTGCTGCCCTTAAAGAAAAAGGTCATCCCATCGCATATGTTGGTGATGTGGTCGGTACGGGTTCTTCACGTAAATCGGCTATTAACTCAGTGTTGTGGCACATGGGTAACGAAATACCTTACGTGCCTAATAAACACGAAGGTGGTGTTGTACTTGGTGGCAAGATTGCGCCAATATTTTTCAACACTGCAGAAGATTCTGGCGCATTACCCATCGAATGCGATGTCGATGCGATGCAGACCGGTGATGTCATACGTATACGCCCATTCGATGGTGTCATTCTTAATGAAGCGGGTGATGAGTTATGTAAGTTTGATCTTAGTCCGGATACGATGGCGGATGAAGTGCGTGCTAATGGCCGTATCCCGCTCATCATTGGTCGTGGTTTAACAGATCGCGCGCGCATCTTTTTAGATGAAAGTCCTTCTGATGTGTTCCTCAAACCACAGGAAGGAAAAGAAACTGGCAAGGGTTATTCGTTGGCGCAAAAAGTTGTTGGTCGTGCCTGTGGTGTTGATGGTATTCGTCCGGGCACATACTGTGAGCCAAAAATGACGACGGTAGGTTCGCAGGATACTACTGGCGCCATGACACGTGACGAGTTAAAAGAACTGGCATGTTTAGGTTTCTCTGCTGATCTAGTGATGCAAAGCTTCTGTCATACAGCGGCATACCCAAAACCGGTTGATATTACATTGCAACATGATTTACCTGATTTTATGCAGACACGTGCCGGTGTGGCTTTGCGTCCCGGTGATGGCATCATCCACTCCTGGTTAAACCGGATGATTCTGCCTGACACGGTCGGTACCGGTGGTGATTCACATACAAGATTCCCCATGGGTATCAGTTTTCCTGCAGGTTCTGGTCTGGTTGCTTTTGCTGCGGCATTAGGTGTCATGCCCCTGGATATGCCCGAATCTGTACTGGTTCGTTTCAAGGGTGAAATGCAGCCGGGCATTACCTTGCGTGACCTGGTAAATGCGATTCCTTACGTAGCGATACAGAAAGGTCTGTTGACTGTCGAGAAGAAAGGCAAGAAAAATGTTTTCAATGGTCGCGTACTGGAGATAGAAGGTTTGCCAGATTTAAAAGTTGAGCAGGCATTTGAATTATCTGATGCATCTGCCGAGCGTTCTGCTAACGGTTGTACCGTCCATCTTGGTAAAGAGCCGATTATCGAGTACATCAATTCAAATATCACTCTATTGAAATGGATGATCGCAAACGGTTACGAAGATAAACGCACATTGGAACGGCGTATCGTTGGTATGGAAGCATGGTTGGAAAATCCTGAACTATTGTCTCCGGATGCTGATGCGGAATACGCTGAAATTATCGAGATCGATCTGAACGAAATTAAAGAGCCCATATTGGCTTGTCCGAACGATCCCGATGATGTTAAAACATTATCAGATGTGGCAGGCACTCACGTCGATGAGGTTTTTATCGGTTCATGCATGACAAACATTGGTCATTATCGTGCGGCGGGTAAAGTGTTAGAAGATGTAAGCAGTCTGCCAACGCGTATGTGGATCGTACCGCCGACAAAAATGGATGAGCGCCAATTGATGGAAGAGGGTTATTACAATATATTTGGTCGAGCAGGTGCGCGTACAGAGATACCTGGCTGTTCACTCTGTATGGGAAATCAGGCGCGGGTAGCGGATAACGCAACGGTGGTATCAACATCAACTCGAAACTTTCCGAATCGTTTAGGTAATGGGGCAGATGTTTATCTGGCTTCAGCCGAATTAAGCGCAGTTGCTGCGTCTTTGGGTCATATTCCTACGATGGCAGAATATACCGAAGGTGTAAAAAATATTGAACCTATGGCTTCAGAGATTTATCGTTACCTGAATTTCCATCTGTTGCCAGAATATCAGGAAGTCGCTAACGAAATAAAAGTTAGCATCGCTTGATCAGAGCTATAATTTTTCTGAGTATCGAGCTGAGTAAGCAGCATGTTTAAAACATTAGCTTTTATCGCGATAGGTGGATCAGTTGGTGCCGTCATGCGTTTTTTAACGCAGATAACGATCTATGAGCTTGTCGGTCGTTCATTTCCGTATGGTACGTTAGTCGTTAATGTTGTCGGCTCATTTTTAATCGGATTGCTCTCTATTTTTCTGGTTGAGAAATTTAACTTAAGTGCTGAATGGCATCTGGCGATATTGATCGGTGTTTTAGGTTCTTTTACTACATTCTCAACATTCTCACTTGAAACTTTAGTGCTGTTTGAGCAAGGCGATATAATAAAAGCCATGAGTAACATATTTCTTAGTATTACCTTATGTATCGGCTCTGTTTGGGCGGGTGCTTACTTTGCAAAACAGCTTGTATGATTACGGCCCGTGTATTTACAGCCGGAACAAATAAACCTGGAAAAATAAAGCGTAAAAATATCTATGTTAGATCCTAAAATAATTCGTTCAGATTTAAATTCAGTTGCTGAGCAGCTCAAGAAACGAAATTTTGAACTCGATGTGGCAACGTTAGAGGCTTTGGAAAATAATCGTAAGGCCTGCCAGGTTAATACCGAGAGCCTGCAAAACGAACGCAACACTAAATCAAAATCTATCGGTAAAGCGAAAGCTGCGGGCGAAGATATTCAGCCCTTGCTCGATGAAGTGGCCGGTCTAGGTGAAAAATTAGATGCTGCCAAGTCTGAGCTGAACGAAGTTCAGCGGCAGATGGATGCCATCTTGATGGGCATCCCGAATCTATTGCATGACTCTGTCCCGGTTGGAAAAGATGAAGATGATAATGTCGAGATCAGAACGTGGGGCCAACCAAAAACATTCGATTTTGATGTAAAAGATCACGTGGATCTAGGCGCTGTAAACGGCTGGCTGGATTTTGAAACAGCCAGCAAAATAACGGGCTCACGTTATGTTGTTATGCATGGCCAGATGGCGAAGCTGCATCGTGCTCTGATACAGTTCATGTTAGATGTGCACACT
Organism: Gammaproteobacteria bacterium; assembly: GCA_030637945.1. GTDB lineage: Bacteria > Pseudomonadota > Gammaproteobacteria > SZUA-229 > SZUA-229. Next base: position 6,791 of record DAOWFN010000212.1, on the reverse strand, counting down.
AACGAACACGGTTACACAGAAGTTTATGTGCCGTATATCGTTAATAGTGAGAGTTTGAAAGGTACGGGGCAGCTGCCAAAATTTGAAGAAGATCTGTTTTGTGTAGACAAAGAAGCCGGGCATTATTTGATCCCCACGGCTGAAGTCCCGGTTACCAATATTGCGCGTGATGAAATTTTCGATGCTGCCCAGATCCCTTTAAAGATGACCAGTCATACACCCTGTTTTCGTTCGGAAGCCGGGTCCTATGGTAAAGATACGCGTGGCATGATCCGCCAGCATCAGTTTGATAAAGTTGAAATTGTGCAATTGGTCAGCGCTGACAAAGCATGGGATGTATTAGAAGAGTTAACATTGCATGCTGAATCAATCTTGCAAAAATTAGAATTACCTTATCGCACCGTCGTGTTATGTAGTGGCGATGTAGGTTTTTCTGCAGCTAAAACCTATGACCTCGAAGTATGGTTGCCAGGACAACAGGCTTATCGTGAGATATCATCATGCAGTTGCTTTGGTGATTTTCAGGCGAGAAGAATGCAGGCCCGTTGGCGCAACCCTGAAACCAACAAACCGGAATTATTAAATACCGTTAATGGTTCTGGTCTGGCGATAGGCCGGACACTGGTTGCTGTGCTCGAAAACTATCAACAGGAAGATGGTAGTATTTTGATACCAGAAGTATTAAAACCCTACATGGGTGGTGTTGAAAAGCTACAAGCTTAATTGTCCGCAGATGAACGCAAATGAACGCAAATAAAAGCTAACGATTGCTTGTATTTGCGTTCATTTGCGTTCATTTGCGGATAAGATATGTTTTTAAAGTTTCTATCTTATTCCTATGCGAAACCTGCCAGACAAACTCTATAGCGTAGATTCTGTTGTTCAACTCGAACGAGTTGCGATCGATCAATACGGTATTCCTGCGTATGAATTAATGAAACGTGCAGGGGAAGCTGTATTTAAAATCGTTTCTTCAAAATATTCACAACATAAAAAAATACTGATCCTATGTGGTGCTGGCAACAATGCCGGTGATGGTTATGTCGTTGCGCGACTGGCGAAACAGTCTGGCTTCGATGTTCGTGTTATCAGTATGATTGATCCTGCCTCCTTAAAGAATGAAGCCTTGCTTGCATACGACGACTGGTCGAGTGTTGCTGATACTTCCGACCTGAATACCAGTGTCGATTTTTCTTTGTTAGATGATGTCGATCTCATCGTTGACGCACTTCTTGGTACCGGGCTAACCCGTGAGGTGACAGGGAAGTGGGCAGAATGTATTAACGCCGTTAATGACGCGGCTTTACCGGTTATCTCAGTCGATATTCCATCAGGATTAATTGCTGATACAGGTGTCATATCAAGTGTCGCGATAAAAGCAGAGATCACCGTAAGTTTTATTGGCTTGAAGCAAGGCATGTTTACCGCACAGGCTAAAGATGTCTGTGGGGATATTATTTTTGATGATCTTGCTCTGCCTGATGAAGTGTATTCGCATGTTGAGTGTGATGCACGCTTGATAAGCAGTGTTAATTACGATTTTTTGCCAGAGCGAAAAGCATCTTCGCATAAGGGGTGTTTTGGGCATGTGCTGATTGCCGGTGGTTCTACAGGTATGCCCGGTGCAGTGATATTAGCGGCAAGAGCTGCTTTGCGGACGGGTGCAGGACTGGTCAGCATTGTTACCATTTCGCAACATCTGGAAGCAATCAGTTCTGCAGTACCCGAAGCAATGGTCAAAGTATGTGATGTAGATACGATGGATACACTTTTTGATGAAACCTTCGTTAATGGCCTCACGCATGTGGCCATCGGCATGGGCCTGGGGCAGGATGAGTGGTCGTTGAAACTATTGAAAAATTGTGTCCGGATGAATAAGCCGATGTTAATCGATGCCGATGCTTTAAATTTAATGGCAAGACACGGCGTTAAGGATTTAGAGCTGTCGACAACGACACCTCTAGTGATTACGCCACATCCGGGCGAAGCTGCGCGCCTGTTATCAACGAGAAAAAAATTCAGTACGGCAGATGTTCAGGCTGATCGTTTTAAAGCGGTTAAAGCGTTATATGCGTTGTTTGGTATGGTTGAATCTTGCGTCGTTATTTTGAAAGGCTCGGGTACGATAATATTTGATGGTGAAATAATAAAAATTTGCCAGCTGGGAAATTCAGCAATGGCGGCTCCGGGTATGGGTGATGTATTAAGCGGTGTGGTGATCGCGTTAATGGCTCAAAATAGTGATATTGCTGATGTGACGATCAGTGAAATTGCAGAATTGGCTGTCTGTATTCATGCCTCAGCGGCAGACTCTGTAAGTAAAGGAAAAACACGGGGTTTATTAGCTTCTGATGTTGTCGAGGCTTTGCCTGGTGTCCTGCGATGAATACGCCTGTCGAGAAACATCAATGCTTTTTAGCTAATGAGTCGCAACAAATCGCCCTTGCTCAGAAAGTTGCGAAACATCTGCAATCTTCATTTGTTATGTTGTTAAAAGGCAATCTCGGTGTGGGTAAAACAACTTTTGCCAGAGGTTTCGTGCAGGCAAGTGGTTTCGATGGAGTCGTTAAAAGCCCGACCTATACCCTGGTGGAACCTTATCCGATCAGTGGTGACCGCATCTGTTACCACTTTGACCTGTATCGTCTGGCTAATCCTGAAGAGCTGGAATTTATCGGTGCCAGAGATTATTTCAATGAAAATGATGTCTGTTTAGTGGAGTGGCCAGAAAAAGCAGAAGGTTTTTTGCCCCTGGCGGACTGGATTTGTGAATTTAGCCATCAGAATACGGGTAGAAATTTAGTGGTATCTGCCATGACAGACAAAGGTAAAAAGTTGATGTTACAGGTCTTTTCTGATTTTTAACTATAGGAAGGTGACGTATCTATATAAAAAATATGAAAAAATACTTGCATTATTATTTTATTTTGCCACAATAGCCTTTACCAAAATGCGAATAATAAATAATACACAAAGGGTCTGATGAAAGTATTCCCAAAACTATGGAAAACAATCGTCGAAAATTTCTGAAAAGTTTAGCTGGACTGAGCGGTCTGGCCGCTTCTGCTGCGCCCGGTATATCTGTTGCATCTAAATCTTCCAGCACACGGGTACAGGATATCCGTCTTTCAAAAAACAAGGGTTATGTTCGACTGGTGTTTGATCTGGACGGTATTGCCGATCATTCAATCTTTTCGATGCAGAACCCTGAACGTGTCGTATTAGATATCAAAAACACAAAGATGTCACATGGCATCGTCGATCGGGTACAGGCAAATTCTTTAATTCGCGGTATCCGCAGTGGTGTACGCCATGGTGATGATATACGGGTCGTCTTCGATTTAAGTAAAACGGTCAAGCCACGCAGTTTTTTACTGGCGCCATCGGGTAAAGCAGGGCATCGTCTGGTGCTTGACCTGCACGATAGCAAAAAAGCCTCAGCAGCAAAAAAATCCAGCAGATCCGCTACCAAGAAAACGAAAAAACGTGATGTGATCATCGCTATCGATGCGGGTCATGGAGGCAAAGATCCGGGTGCTACGGGTCGTGCAGGTACACGCGAGAAAACGATCACCCTGCAGATTGCAAAACGTCTGGAAAAATCGATTAACAAACAGCGTGGCATGAAAGCGGTGCTGGTTCGTAAAAATGATCGTTTCTTACGGCTGCGTGATCGTATCCGTAAAGCGAGAACTTCTCATGCAGATATGATGATTTCGCTACATGCCGATTCCTTTCCGGATCCACGCGCACGCGGCTCGTCAATATACGCGTTATCCGTCGATGGGGCGAGTTCGGAAACAGCACGCCTGTTAGCAGATAAAGAAAATGCTGCGGATCTATTATTCGGTGATATCGACCTGACCGTTGAAGACAAAATGGTCAAAGAAGTTTTATTTGATCTATCATTAACTGGAACCATAGAGTCCAGCCTGGATATAGGTAATGAAATTTTAAGCCAGATTAAAACGGTGAATCGAGTACATAAGAAAAAGGTGCAGCAGGCAGGCTTTGCCGTATTGAAGGCGCCTAATATCCCCTCTATTTTGATCGAGACAGCCTTTATCTCGAACCCGAGAGAAGAAAGAAATTTACGCAGTGCCGCACATCAGAAGAAAGTAGCAAAAGCCATCACCCGTGGTGTAGGCAAGTACTTTGCCAGGAAAGCCCCACCAGGAACATGGCTGGCGGCGTCCGATGGTGAGCACGTGGTCAATGAGAATGATGAATTAAGATTTATCGCTAAAGATAATAATGTAAATGAAGAAGATTTGCGTGCACGCAATGCGTTGTATGCCGATACCCTGATAGCAGGACAGGTAATTAAAATTCCAGTGAGTTAACGATATAAAAATAATAACAATAATTACTCACGGAAAACTGCTAATGACCCTTATAGGGTCATTTTTTTTGGTTTTAATATAGCGATAGTGTGACTACAGCATGATTGAAATTAATAAAAAAATCGGTATGGTGAGTAATTGATTTTATGGATGTTTATATTTATCTGTACGTGTGCCGGTCAGTACCAGGTGCCAATTTAATAGTCGTGTTAAGTGAATAGCTTGGGGTTATAATTTTCGGGGGATAGATAACTTTTAGGAGTCTTAAAATGAAAAAATTATTTGTAACACTACTTATGCTTTTACCCGTCAGTGCGATTGCACAGGACATGATTGCGGAGATGCAGGAAATGTCGGTATGTATGGCATCAATAGATCAGAACGCGCTGAAAGCACTAGAGAAAGAGACAGTAAAATTTGAAGGCGAAATGAAAGGGTTATGTAAAAAGGGCAAGCGTGATGAAGCTCAGGAAAGAGCCGTAGATTTCAGTAGGGAAATGATGAGCTCTTCAACATTAAAGACCATGCTAAAGTGCACAGAGAAGATGTCAGTTTCTATGAGAAAGATGATGCCGGATATGGAGCCTGAAAAAATGGCAAAAGATTACAGCAATCGCCATGTTTGTGATGAAATATAATAATCTAGCCAGCCAGTTAAACTTTAATATATAACTGGTTGTGTGGGTGTTCATGGCTACTGACACACAAACGCGCCGTTTATTTTTTGCTCTCTGGCCTGATGATCAAGTTAGGCAATCTATCAATGAAGCTTTTTCTGCAGTTTCCATTCCAGATAACTGTCGTGTTATACAGCCTGAAAACTGGCATATAACGTTACATTTTGTTGGTCAGGTTAGGTATCAGACAAAAGACTGTTTACATCACGCTGCGCTTGCTATTAAGAACCAGCCTTTTTTGATTAATTTAGATTGTTTTGGTTGTTTTGATAAAGCGAAAATATTCTGGATGGGTTGTCAGAACCTGCCGGTTGAATTGGCGCAGTTACATAAAAACCTGGGTGTGTCTCTTGCAAATTGTGACTATCAGAATGAATCCCGCGAATATAAACCGCATATAACATTGATGCGCAAATGCGTAACCTCTGTAAACAGCGCTGAAGACTTTGTTATTCCCTGGTTCGTGGATAAATTTTCCCTGATAGAATCGATATCTGATTCACACGGAGTGAATTATCAGGTAATTGAAAAATATCCTCTGGCATGAGATAAACTAGCCTTTTGACAATAATCATTATTTGAAATCATGGCGACACAGAGTCGAATTCAAGCGATGCCGGTTCAGCTGGTCAATCAGATCGCTGCTGGTGAAGTAGTAGAGCGCCCGGCCGCTGTGGTGAAGGAGCTGTTAGAGAACAGTCTGGACGCCGGTGCGACTAAAATTTCTATCGATATAGAGCAGGGCGGCACAAAACTCATCCGTATCTCTGACAACGGGCATGGTATCCATAAGGATGATCTGGTGTTGTCATTATCGCCGCATGCTACCAGTAAAATCAGCAGTCTTGATGATCTGGAACAGGTAACCAGTCTGGGGTTTCGCGGCGAGGCATTGCCTAGCATCGCTTCAGTGAGTCATCTGCAGATGACCTCGTGCTGGCAGGGTGGGGATGAGACCTGGCAGCTGACGATGAATAATAGCCAGGCCAGTGATCTGGCGCCTGCTGCTAATAAGGCTGGTACGACTATCGAAGTACGCGATCTGTTTTTCAATGTGCCGGCCAGGCGCAAATTCCTGCGCACAGAAAAAACAGAATTTTCGCATCTGGATGATGTCGTAAAACGCATCTCACTCAGTCGTTTCGATGTTGATATATCACTTCGTCATAACCAGCGTGTGGTTAAACAGCTACGTTCTGCAAGCAACCGGCTCGAGCAGGAAAAACGTGTAGCGGAAATCTGCGGACCAGCGTTTATTGATCAAGCCGTACACATGGATTTTGAATACGAGGGCTTCCGCCTCTGGGGCTGGATAGCGCAGCCGACATTTTCACGCAGTCAGGCTGACATGCAATATTTTTATGTGAATGGCCGTGTGGTAAGAGATCGCCTGGTCACACATGCCGTTCGACAGGCCTATGCCGATGTTTTGTTTCACGGTAGACACCCTGCTTATGTGTTATTTTTTGAATGTGACCCTGCGACGGTTGATGTGAATGCTCATCCGGGAAAACATGAAGTTCGCTTCCGTCAGAGTCGTAGCGTGCATGACTTTTTGTTTCGTGCGATACATAGAAGCATCGCGGAGATTACTGCTGGTGACAGTAAGTCACACGAGCTTGGTAATTTTACGAATACGCCAGAAGCAGGTAATAACAGTTTACATTCAGCTGCTGCGGGTCCAGCCAGCTACAAACCATCACAAGCAGCGATGCCATTTGCTGTTGCTGAACAAAGACGCGCCTACACCGAATTTACAAATAACACATCG
>DAOWFN010000196.1 GCA_030637945.1 Gammaproteobacteria bacterium | reverse complement strand
TTGCATTATTTAATTGTTTAACAATTGTTATTAGTTGATCCAATGCTTTTCTGGCTACCAGACGACCGACGGTTACCAGCACCATATCATCGTCAGATAAACCATAACGACTACGTGGCGCAGCCGCAATCTCGTCAGGCCTAACAATACCCAATGGTATATTTTCGCAAACTATTTCAGGATCATAAAAGTTATGGACATTGCCGATCGTATTGCTGGATTGTCCGACCACAGCATCTGCCTTTCTCAGTAATTTCCTTACACTGGTGCGCAAAATAGAATGGCGGTGCGGTGACATCCATTTACTGGGATCATAAAGATCACCACCGTGGACAGACAGCACATTGGGAATGCCCGCTTTTTTCGACAGCCAATTGCCCAGTGGCCCCGTAGGCACAACAAAATGCGTATTGATTACATCATATGTATGCTCTCGTATGAGCTTCTTGCCCTTCGCGTAACCGCTAGGCAGATAAGCCAGCATCGATGGCAGGTTGGCTGCCGCCTGTCGGCTTCGAAAGAAAACCGGTACCCGGTATACCGTAACACCATTTTCGACCACCTCTGCCGGCATATCCATGCCTTGTGATGTCAGCACATCGACGGTATGGCGCTTCGCAAGTTCTTCGGCTATCTGTTTATTTATCACGCCGCCGCCGCCGCCCAGTGGCGGGTATTCGTAATTACAATAAAGTATTCGCATGATTTCCTATCGGGAGATAATCTCTAACTATTTAAAGCACATTTTAGACCAATTTCGCTCCAGATAGAGTGTGGATCAAGAAAAACATATTTCAAAATCGACAGCGACTGATTGACTATTAGTCCAGATTGTCTATTGTTCAAACAAACCATCATGACAGCAATTAATTGAAGCCCAACAATTAGTATAATATTGAACCAAGTCCAGTTAAAATCTCTCAGCATTTTAAACAACGGATTTCACTCTATCAGGAGATAGCAATGACCAAACAACGTGAATTGACGGCAATAATAGAACCGTTCGATTCCTTCTGGGAAGGACCCGGTAACATCGAAAAAGGCTACACCAGTTTATACAAGTTTTATAAACATAATTATCTGCCACATGTTCCAACAGATAAAAGCAGCAATATTTTGGTCATCAGCTGTGGCCCAGGGTATTTTGTCGACATGTTAAACCGTCAGGGTTACGACAATGTATTGGGCATCGACTCATTTGTAGATAAAATAGAATTGTCTAAAAAACGCGGGTTAAATTGCATGCAGGCGACTGCTTTCGAGTACCTGGAAAACTGTGACGAAAATTATGACCTGATATTCTGCGAACAGGAGCTCAATCATTTGACCAAAGATGAGATCGTCGAATTTCTGAAACTGGCAAACAGTAAGATAAATTCTGGTGGAAGGCTGATCTCGCATGCGCTGAATGGCGCCAACCCGATAACCGGTGCTGAGGCGCTTGCGCAAAACTTTGACCACTATAACACCTTTACCGAATACACCATGAAACAGGTATTAACACATACCGGATTCAAAGATGTAAAAGTCATCCCCTTGCATCTATATGTGTTCTGGAAAAACCCTGCCAATTATGTATTGATCGCGATGTCTGCTCTATATACTTTATTCTTTCGCGTAAGCTTCATCATGTACGGCAAGACCAATAAAATATTTACCAAGAAAATAGCCGCTGTTTGTACCAAAGCATGAAAAGTTAAAGCATACCTTGCTGCTGATACCATGCAACAGTTTCTACTGAACCTTTTTTAAAATCGGTCGCCGCCTTAAAACCCAGCAGATCAGCAGATTTATCCGGTGAAAAATACAAGGTCTTTTTGAAAAAATCCAGACGCCGTCGGTGCAGGGGTGGCTGGATACCCAGAGGACGCAGTGTCTTCTCCATAATCACTGCCAATATATAAAACGGCCACATCGGCGACTTGAACTTCAGCTTTTTGACCTGCGTTGTTTCAGCAATAATCTCTACCATTTCATTGGTCGTCAGAATTTCATCGCCTGCAATAACAAAGACTTCACCGAGCGCCGCTTCTTTTTCAGCTGCTAAAAACATCCCATCGATTAAATCATCAACGTAGATTAACTGGTGTTTATTTTCACCATTACCGATGACAAAAAACTTTCGCTTTTTTATGCCTTTGAATAATTTGAGCAGGCGCCGGTCACCGGGCCCATAAGTTTCAGAAATCCTGATCGCGGTAACGGGCAATTTATCTTTATAAGAGAGCACCAGCTCTTCACCTGCTTTTTTGGTGACACCATAGATATTGTCCGGTTTGAGTGGCGAGGTCTCACTCAGTTCCCCCTGCATCTCGACTCCATAGACGCCGATCGTGCTGCCATGCACAAAACGTTTTACACCTGCTTTTATGCTGGCATCTAATAAGTTTCTTGTACCCTCAACATTCACATCCCAAAAATGCTGGTCAGGCACATTGGCCTCATGTTGCGCCGCGGCAAGGTGAAACACCACATCGCAACCGCCAACGGCCTTATCTACGACTTCCTTTTCTGCGACACCGCCAAGCACGATAGAAAGCCCCTGCTTTTTAAGCTCTTCAGTGTTTTCTTTTTCTGCCGGCGTATTAATCTGTGCAAGAATTACTACCTCATCACCACGTTGCTTACAACGATGCGCCAGTCGAGAACCAATAAACCCTGTTCCACCAGTGATTAAAACTTTCATCTAAAACTCTCCATTATATTTAATCAGGAATTATTAATTCCACGCCGGAAAACGCTGTAATACGTTTTCGATCTGACGCTGTATTTCCTGCTCATCCCAGGTCAATAGTTTTGACATAATCAAGGCACATTCATTTAACACTGATTCACCGGGGTTACTTCCTGTAGCCAGATCAGTGCGACGAAATACAACATCCGCCAACGTGCTAGCCATTTCATTATTCACCGCATTTACAATTTCCGCCTTGATCACTAGCGTATCACCAAGTGTGTCAGCCAACGTATTATCCTGTATGGCAAGCTCAATAATAGTCTGCACTTCAGTACCATAGTTATGTACCAGTGCGCGCACACAGCTTTCAGATAATCCTAACGATTGTTGTTGATATGCCTGCTGCACTAATGCTTCAAAATCGGCAATATCACCACCGGTCAGCGGTGTGCTTTCTGTCGCTGTCTTACATTTGCGCATGTTCAGCTTGGAACATATTAGATCGATCGCTTTTGCGCTATCACCCCTGGCAGTGGTGTAGCGAATACCAATAAGTGTAACCAGATTATCAAGACCGTCTGATTGCTTATGGTCGATGAAATGCGAACGTTTGCCATAACTCAGGTTATCTGCACCTTCTTCATTCTCACCAAAAGGAACCAGGCCCGCGTTCCACATACAGACATCTTTAGTTTCAAGCTTTAACTCCGGGCACGCCCAGTTCATCTCATCGATAAAATCCTGCACTTCATCTTCTTTAACTGTTACCTGTTCGGGGTGTTTATCCCATACCACATGCCAGACACCGACCAGCGTATAGTCACGCCATGGTACTAAGAACAGATGTCGCGCTGGCCTACTGATCAGCGCATCTGGATCTTTTGTCCTGCCCTGCACCGCGATGGCACTCGGACTGCTGAATCGACGCTTTATAACGAAGCAGGCATCGCGAGAATATACATTTCTTTCTGGTTTAGTTTCAGGCAACGCCTTTTCAAGCAACCAGTCACTCCACGGTCCCGCTGCATTCAGCACCACTCTGGCTCTAATATTAATTGGTGTATCAGTAAGCCTGTCCATCGCTTGCACACCGACCACCTGGCTGCCTTCGCGTATCAGATCTGTAGCTTCTACGTAGTTAGCTACCTGTGCGCCGCGTGCCACAGCAGATTTTATAAACGCCAATACCAGACGCGTCGGATTATACATCTGCGCATCACTAAACATCGTCGCACCGGTCAGACCGTTTTGGTCAAGGCCAGGGTATTCCTGCAATACTTCCTGTTTTGTATAAAAACGTGTCCATGGTATCTGCCGCTTCGGGTCACGGATACCACGATTACGCCCGAGCGTCAGGAGATCATAGATCAACATTCCCGTGCCTAGAAAAAATTTTCCAGACTTGCCGTGGCCATAAGTAGGAATTATGACTGGTTGTGGTTGCACCAGGTGAGGCGCGATGCGCAACATCGCACTGCGTTCATTACAGGATGATTTTAAACGCATGATATCGGCATGCTGTAAATAGCGGATGCCACCATGAATAAATTTAAATGAATTGGCAGAAGTGCCCGAAGCAAAGTCATGCTTTTCTATCAGCGCAACAGAGAGCCCTCTTAACGCTGCATCCCATGCTGCGCAAGCTGCAAAAATGCCACCACCGATAATCACTAAATCGTACTCACGCTCAGTAAGCGCTTTAATATCTCGTTGCACTTCAATCCCTTTAATCGTTTAAATTTGGCGGTAAGCTACGCTATTTTAGTGAGAAGGTCTAGCCTGCATTTATACCGTTGCGTGTTGCCCACCCGCCACTAAAAACTGACTCGATACTTACAGGTATTGTAGCGACTTTTTAAAATGATAAATTGCCCAAAACTTTACCTTGTATAACGATAATATCTCCAAGATTTATCACCCCATCAGAAACTGGCTGACCAGCAATCAACGGCGCAACATCACCACGCTCTATTTCAGCGATATCCGGCGTTACTAAACCTAATACAATCTTATAACCACGTAATATATCTCGTATGTCGACCACGCCGTCGCCCGTCAGATCACCATCTGCAATTATCGCCTGCACATTGATTGTTACTGTAACTGTAAACGTTGTCCCCGAGCTGCTTTGCACTGTGTAATCGAATGTTTCTATGCCAACGAAATCAGCTGGTGGTGTATATTCCAGCGCCGTAGATAAATTTGTTACTACGCCACCATTACTCGTCAAACCCACATCAATAATAGTTAATGTTTCACCATCAAAACCAATACTCATATCGTTAGATAACACGTCCAGTACAGTGGCAGTTACTCCAGATGTAACATTGTAATTCTCACCTAGCGTCGCCAACACAATGGGCTCTAAAAATGGCTCGATAACGCTATAATCTCCATCCCAACCCTCACGCCAGCCGCTGTTTCCGGCACGCACTACTACAATATCCAGACTAGGAATAACCACTATCAAACTGTCACGTAACCCCCAGGACCAATAAGCATCAGTTGGGACATTTGGCATGGTACCGTCAGTATTATTCCACCACAGGTAGCCATAGTGGTCCGTTGCAGAAAAGAAATCACCCGGGAGGTTGACCGGCACCCCTATCAGTGATGGCTCTGCTGTGGAGAGCTCTGCAATGTAATCACTCGGCAATAACTGCTGCCCATCCCATTCGCCCTGACGTAAAAACAAATACCCGAAACGAGCCAGTGCATCCATGTTAGCTGAAATTCCAGAACCGAACTCTCTGCTTTTAATACCATTAATGGTATCAGATCGAAATGCGTTATCTCGCCATGTTAAGTCCGTAGAATTCAACCCCATAGGAGTCAACAGTCGATCAAAAAGGATGATGTTCAAATCCTGAGCAAAAACAACCGTTAAAGTATCAGCCAGCCAGTTTGCTCCACCATCTGAATACGACCAGATGGTACCAGGTTGAAAAAGAAGATCTATATAACCACCACTTTTATCAAAACCAGCCGTATGCGTTAATAAGTGCTTTAATGTTATCTGTCCCAACCAACCAGTTTCGATATTTGTCAATGGCGGGTTGCCCACGTCTGGCAGGTACAACTGTGCAAACTCATCCAAATCAATCAGGCCGTCCTTAAGAGCTAAACCAGCCAATGCTGCACCAAAAGATTTAGTGCTCGACTTAAGGCTATACCTTGTCGAAGCACTGCCCCATGTAAGCACACGGTGTCCGTTTTTAATAATAAAACCCGAGCCACCACCTGTTAAAGCATAGTCGCGAGCCTGCTCCAGCAAAGATTGCTGCAATCCAAAATCATCAGGCAAAACATCAACCCAACCATTAGTCGGCCAGACATATGAGCCCACTTCAATGACAGATACGCTTTTATTTCCACTGATGCCACCTTCTGTGGCGGCGATAGTGTAAGAACCTGCAGACAAGGGCGCTGTATAATTGCCGAGCGCATCAATGCTTCCACCAGTAGCACTCCACACGGGCACGACACTGATGAGATTAGGGCTATCCGCCTGATCAAAACCAGTCGCGGTAAATTGTAGCGTTGCACCAGCATCCATTATTGTAGAACTGGCTTGTACAGTAATTGAAGCCAGCACGGAGACCGGATCAACTGTGACCATAACCTCATCAAATGAAACAAACTCACCATCATCAGCTTGTAACCTTAATTGATAAACACCTGCATCTGAGAACATTGCCGTTGTATCGATACTGCTGGAATCGGCAAAAGTAACCACTCCCGGGCCACTCGAAACACTCCAACTTGTCGTTAACGCCATGCCGGACAAACCATCATCACTGACATCACCATCTAGACTAGCGATACTATTAGACAGAACAACCAACGCATCAGATCCAGCATTAACAACAGCTGCTTGATTAATGCTTGAAATCCATGCTGGGTCATAAGAGTCAGCGCTAACTGCCGACCCCAGAGTCGCATCGTTGCTCGAAGTCGAGCTATCTACCGCCGTCTGTCCCTGTGCGCTATTAAATTGATAATAAGAAATCAGTCCAGACTCGGTGCCTGATAACTCCAGATTCATACTAGCTTGAATTTCAGTGACCGTGCGTGAATAGTTCCAAATCCGCACCTCATCAATTCCACCATCAAAGCCACGCAACAAATCAGTCGCGCGCATACCAATACGAGGAGGAGATATTCGTGAAATGGGTATAGGCACACTTGTACTAATACCCTGCTCTACACCATTTACATAGAATGTCAGTGTATCGTTATCAAAGGTAACTGCAACATGCTGCCATGTGTTTAATGCTATTACGTCAGCATTAGAGCTACGATTATATGAACTATCATCGTTAATTTTAAATCTGAGAAGTTGTGACTGGCTGCCACTATTTTGAATCTGGAGAG
>DAOWFN010000143.1 GCA_030637945.1 Gammaproteobacteria bacterium | reverse complement strand
TAATAATTCACGTTTTGCAGAGAAACTGGATGTGACCAATGGTTGGGAGCTTGCGGTCGAAACTGTACTTGGTGATACGTTAGAAGCTATCTGTGTCGATGATATCGATCAATATTCGACAGCACTGAATTCGCTGGAAGATAGCAATCTGTCTTTAATCGAAACGGCAAAGTCTACTGTAGCTGCTAGCAATCAAGCAGAGATGCTGATCAATAATGTTTCTTCTACGGTCGGCCTCAAGCAATTTCTGCATGGTATACGCTGCGCAGAAACGATAGATGACGCTTTGAAAATGCGACACACACTGTCTCATGACGAAAGTGTTATTACTAAAGACGGTATCTGGCTGGGTTCAAACTGGTTGCGTATCAGTCGTGAAACAGATACGAATACGGGTGTTCTTGCGCGTGAAAATAGCATCCGTGAGTTACAGAAAACATTGGCTGATCATGAGGCCAAAGCTGAAAAAATTAGCGAAGAACTAACTGGCTTACGTGATACTTTGCAAGTTAATGAACAACAGAGAGAAGATATCCAGATTTCGTTGAACACGATCCATTCACGTTTAAATGAAATAAATGCACAGATCACGGCACGTGAATCTCGACATGAGCATATTACCAATCGTGGTAAAGATCTGGATGCTGAGTTAGAAGAAACACAAAACTTAATCACCAGTGACGAAGCAGATATAGATGCGGCGACAAAAAGTCGAAATGCAGCCCTGGAAAATGCTGAAAAAATGGAAGCTGACAGGAAGGGCTTACAGGATCAGCGTGACGATCTACAACAGCAGTTACAGCAGCATAGAACAAATCTGCAACAACATCGTGAACAGGCACATCAGCTGGCGATCCGTGTCGAAGGCCTGAAAACACGATTAAGCGGTCTACAGCATAATGTTCAACGGATGGAGCAGGCGCAGACTGCACAGCTGCAGCGTAAACAGGAGCTTGAGTCTCTATTATCGCAATCAACACAGCCGACGGAGCAGTTGGAACAAGAGTTAAAAGTTTTACTGGATCAACGTTTAAGTTCGGAAGAATCTCTGGCAGAAGCACGGCGTAAGGTTGAAAGTATTACACAAGAGTTAAAAACGCTTGAGCAGCAACGCAGCGAATTTGAGCAAGGTTCACAAAAGATTCGCGAGCAGTTGGAAAAATTGCGTCTCGATAGCCAGGAAACACGGGTGCGCAGTAAGACCACACTGGAGCAACTGGCAGAAACGGGTTTCGAATTAGAAAGCACACTTGAGAAACTGAATCAGCATGAGGCAGAAGAAAGTCAGGCAAGCAGTAAACAGTGGGAGATGAAACTGGCAGAAGTGGCATCAAAAATTTCACGTCTTGGACCGATTAACCTGGCTGCGATTGATGAATACAAAGAACAGTTGCAGCGTAAAGAATATCTGGATGGTCAGGACAAAGATGTAACTGCGGCATTGGATATTTTAGAACAGGCGATAGCTAAAATTGATAAAGAGACACGTACACGATTTAAGGATACCTTTGATCATGTTAATGCACGTATCAAAGAAATGTTTCCTAAACTTTTTGGTGGTGGCACCGCTTTTCTTGAGATGACGGGTGATGATCTTTTAAGTACGGGCGTCTCTATTATGGCCAGGCCACCCGGTAAGCGTATTTCAAATATTCATCTGATGTCCGGTGGTGAAAAAGCCTTGACTGCTGTTGCTCTGGTATTTGCGATCTTCGAATTAAATCCTGCACCATTCTGTATGCTTGATGAGGTTGACGCACCACTGGACGAAGCAAACGTTGGCCGTTTCTGCCAGCTGGTCAAAGAGATGTCTTCACGGGTACAATTTATATTCATCACACATAATAAGACGACGATGGAAATGTCAGAACACTTAAGCGGTGTCACGATGCGTGAGTCAGGCGTCTCCCGTCTGGTGTCTGTTGACGTTGCAGAAGCAGCGACGATGGCGGGTGTAGGAGCGTAATCGTGGAATCATTTCGATGGATTTTACTTGCCGTTGGCGTTGTCTTTGTCCTGGTTATTTATGTTCTTGGTCGGAGTCGGCGCCGCCGTAGTCACTTTATTGAAAATGATCTGGAAGAGGATTTACCTGAGTTTGCTGCACAGAACCTGGATGATTTTGATGAAGGTGTTGGTGAGGTCAGGATAATTACCGGTGCTGATCTGACTGAAGGTGATGATGTATTAGCGTATGGTGAACCTGAGATTGGGCAAAGTGATGAATCGTATGACGAGTTTCCGGAAAATGAAATAGGAAGGAAGATCGAGCCGGAAGTGAGTAATACTCAAGAAGAGAATAACACTTCTGATATCGTTGTCTTGTATATATTACCCAAGCCCGAACAGGAGTTATTAGGTGCGCACATTAATAGTTCTGCACAGGCAATGGGTTTAACGTTTGGTGATATGAATATATTTCATTTTAAAGACAATGATCGTAATGTTTTTAGCCTTGCCAATATGCTGGAGCCTGGCTCTTTTGATCCGGATACTATCCATGACCTGAGAACGACTGGCTTAACCGTTTTTATGCAATTTACAGGCAGTGACCCTCTGGATGATCTAACAGAGATGCTGCAACGTAGCTATCAGTTATCTGGTTTGTTAGGTGCACGTCTGTGTAACCATAAGCGTGAGCCCCTAACAGAGCAGGATGCTGAGAATTACCGTACACGGGCCAGACACTTTATGAATGGTGATGTACACAGGTCTCCTGCCAAAGCCTGAAACCTTATTTTGAGCCACTGTGTTAAAGCATGCACAGGTGTTTAAATCTAAAAAAATTATAGACTTTGTGTCCTCCGTGACCTCTGCGGTAAAAAAGAATAATTAAATGCCTGTCACAGTCGAAAAAGAAGTTAAGCGTTTACGTGAGCTGCTTCGATACCATTCCTACAGATATTATGTACTGGATGATCCGGATATACCTGACGCAGAGTATGATCGTCTCTATAAGCAACTTCTTTCACATGAAGAAAAATACCCTGAATTAATTACTGTAGATTCGCCAACGCAGCGTGTTGGCGACAGACCCTTAACCGCTTTTGAACAAATACAGCATCAGAAACCGATGTTGTCATTAGACAATGTCTTCAGTGAGGAAGATCTGCAGGCATTTAATCAGCGTATTCAGGACCGATTAAGAATAAGTGATGAAATCGAATATGTTGCTGAACCCAAACTTGATGGCTTGGCGATTAGTATTCGTTATGAAAAAGGCTTGTTGATATATGCAGCGACACGTGGTGATGGAAGTACGGGCGAAAATGTAACGCAAAATATCCGTACCATGCACTCTGTCCCTCTACGTTTATTGGGTGATGACTACCCTGAAGTGCTGGAGGTTCGTGGTGAAGTATTTATGCCTAAAGCCGGTTTTGCGCGATTGAATGAAAAAGCCAGGAAAAATGGAGAGAAGGAATTTGCTAATCCAAGAAATGCTGCTGCTGGCAGTCTACGCCAATTAGACCCGGGTGTTACAGCGAACCGTCCTTTAAGTTTATATTGTTATTCTGTCGGCGTTGTCGAAGGTGGTGAGCTGGCAAATACGCAGTATGAGATCCTGCAACAATTAAAGAATTTTGGCTTACCTGTGTGTAATGAGATGACACCGGTGCTCGGTCTGCAAGCGTGCCTATCGTATTACGATGATATATTGAAGAGACGTGATGATTTGTCTTATGACATAGACGGTATCGTTTATAAAGTTAATGACATAACTTTGCAGGACAGGCTCGGTTTTGTCGCACGAGCGCCACGTTGGGCGATAGCACATAAGTTTCCTGCTCAGGAAGAGATCAGCAAGATATTAGATGTGGACTTTCAGGTTGGTCGCACCGGTGCGGTTACACCAGTAGCTCGTCTTGAGCCTGTATTTGTCGGTGGTGTGACGGTAAGTAATGCAACACTGCATAATATGGATGAGATCCGCCGTAAAGATATACGTGTTGGCGATCAGGTCATCATCCGTCGAGCAGGTGATGTGATTCCTGAAATCGTACGCGTTGTTCCCGGCTCAAGAAAAACCCCGTTACCGGTGATCCAGATGCTGGAAAATTGTCCTGTGTGTGGATCATTGATCGAGCAGGTTGAAGGTGAGGCTGTCGCTCGTTGCACGGGAGGTTTATATTGCCGTGCGCAACGCGCTGAAGCGATCAAACATTATGCTTCGCGTAAAGCGATGGATATAGATGGATTGGGTGATAAGCTGGTTGAGCAATTAGTTGATGAAGGCTTGATCGATACGCCGGCGGACCTGTATAAATTATCTGTTGATGCGCTATCGGCGTTGGAACGGATGGGTGAAAAATCAGCAGTAAATCTCGTGAATGCCCTGGAGAGTAGCAAGCATCCTGCTTTATCAAGATTTATTTATGCTTTGGGGATACGAGAAGTTGGTGAAACAACGGCGGTGAATCTTGCCAATGAATATAAAACTTTAGCTGCCGTCAAAAATGCAAATTTTGATCAATTGATAGAAGTGCAGGATATTGGTCCGATCGTTGCGAAACATATTGTCCACTTTTTTCAGCAGGCGCATAATATAGAAGTTATAGACCAGTTGTTATCTGCGGGCATAGACGTGCAAACCGTACAACAGCTTGTACCGGATCCGCAGTCAATAAGTGAATTTTATGGTAAAACCATCGTGATTACAGGATCTTTGCCAACCATGTCACGAGATGAAGCCAAACAGAAGTTGCTCGCCGTCGGTGCGAAGGTGACGGGTAGTGTGTCCGCCAAAACGGATTATCTTCTTGCCGGTGATAAAGCAGGTTCTAAATTGACCAAAGCAGAAAAATTAGGTGTGCGGGTAATTAATGAGTCGACAATGTTAGCGTTATTAAATACCAAAAAAATGTGAAATGATAAAAACGGGAGTGGTGAGTTGGTGACAACAAGTGATTTACTTTTAGGCGTCAACATAGACCATGTGGCGACGCTAAGGCAGGCGAGGGGTACCAGGTATCCTGATCCAGTATACGCCGCTCTACAGGTTGAACAGGCCGGTGCTGACAGTATTACTTTGCATTTGCGTGAAGACAGGCGTCATATACAGGACAGAGATGTTTATCTATTAAAAGAACGTATGCTGACACGGATGAATCTTGAGATGGCCGTAACGGATGAGATGGTTGCTATTGCCTGTGATGTTAAGCCTGAGGATTGTTGTCTGGTACCCGAGAAACGTGAAGAGCTAACAACAGAAGGTGGCTTAGATGTTATTCGTTACGAAACAGAAATAACTGAATCTTGTGCAAAATTAGCAGATGCAGGAATAAAAGTATCCTTATTCATTGATGCCGACATACAGCAGATAGATGCTGCGCAAAGAACAGGTGCGCCGGTCATCGAAATTCATACGGGGCATTATGCAGATGCGGATGACGCGAAGATGCAGCAACAACTTCTTAATGAGATAACAGTTGCCTGTGAACATGCGGATAATATAGGTTTACAGGTTAATGCCGGGCATGGCTTAAACAGACAAAACATCACTGACATCGCCCGCTTGCAGATGGTGAGAGAGTTAAATATCGGTCACGCAATTATTGCAGATAGTATTTTTATGGGGATTGAGAAGTCGGTAAGGGAATATAAAAAGCTGATGATGGAAGCGAGAAATCGGTAATTTGTGTGTTATGTGCACCTACCTTGTTCTCTGGCAGAAAATGTTATTGTCTCTTAAGATTTAATTATTGTTTTCTAAATTGTAATCAGCGACATCTTTAATGGCAGCCATTAGTATCGACGTCTCCTTTTTGAGATCAAAGTCTATTTTTTGATCGATTAAGCTTTCTATGTGGCTACTTGCCAGCTTTAATTCTGTGGTTCCGCAACAGCGACTTGCGCCGTGTAATTTGTGTACGTGCTCACGTAATTTTTTTAGATCGTTATTATTAACTGCTGCTGTTATAGCTATGTTGTAGCTTTGCAATTCTGCACGTAACATTCCGAATAATTCATAGGCAAGTTCCTCATTATTACCGGTAAACTCTTTTGCCAGGTCAATCGAAAATATTTTCTCTTTATTTTTTTTATCAGATGCAGTTTTTCTGTCACCATCAGTATCGTTGTTGTTGAGTTCGGTTGTTGTTATGTTGCTGGTGGATTTTTTTAGTACCCACTGATTGATGATGTTTTTCAGAATGGAATCGCTAACGGGTTTGATCAAAATTCCATTCATGCCTGATTCGATGACCTTTTCTTTTTCTTGTGGCAATGCATTTGCTGTCAGCGCCAGGATGACAGGCTGTTCCCCAGGAGTTACCTGACGGATTTTTTTTGTGGTCTGATAGCCGTCGATTCCCGGCATGTGCAGATCCATGAAGATGATGTCATAAGAATTCATGCTCGCATAATCGATGGCCTGTGCACCGGAGCGAGCAGTCGTGACGCGCGTTTTGTACTTGTGTAATATGATTTCGACCAGGCGTAAGTTGATCTCGTTGTCATCGACCACCATGACGTTAAGGTTGGACCAGTCAATAGTATCGATGGATTTAGTATCTAAATTATCTGATTCAGGGTCGTATGTGTTTTTATTGATGGTGTTAAGGAGTTTCTGTCTGATACGCTCAATTCTCTCCGATGTGAAAACAGCGCTGTCAAATGTGTGTTGCTGTAGATCTCTTAGCTCTTTATGAGAGCGGGTGCTGGCAATCAGTAGTGAAGGTATATTTATATTTAGGC